>JAJQJO010000096.1 GCA_021323495.1 Cellvibrio sp.
CCGAGGCTGGCATTGAGGTTGAGCAAATCCATCACCGCCTGACGGTTGTTATCGCGGGTATTGGTCAAGTAAGCGAGGTTGATAAATTGTGCACCCGAGCCATCCGTTGACCCCGGAGTTTCAAAGTTCATGGGCGCTGGCGCACCACCTGAACCCGCAACATTGAAATGGCGTTCATGGGGCGCATTGGCACCGTAGAGCGTAGTAAACGGAATCGACTTACTCTTTTCCACGTTCAACACGTTGACCAACGCACTGTTCGCCGGTACGCCATGCACCGGTAAATCAATCGCCACAGTCGCTATACACCGGCTCGCCAAAGTATGGCCAAGTGCCAACACCGAGGCGCGGTCACTGGTGATACCGTGAACATAGATGACTGTGGGATAACCCGTCGCCGCATAGATCTGACCGCAGTTGGCAACCCCGGCGTAACCGGGCACCCAGTTATTTTGCGGCAATGTGACTTGCAGAGGCACCGACTCATCGCCGGTTTTGGCCGCAAAAGGATAGCGATAGGTAAGGTTGTAGCTGCCATCGACGTCAGCAGGCACTGTTACACCCAAGGCACCGGCAAGGGTCAGGTCCGGTTTCCAATTGCGTTTTAAATATTCGCCAAACGGCAAGCCGGCGGCAGCAGTCTGGTAGTACGGCAGCTTGATATAACCGGTGTAAAGCTTGCCAACATTGGCGGCGAGCTGGCTGCTGAAGGTATTGAAGTCGATACCCGTGGCGCCGGAAATTCCAAGGTCACGTTTTTTGGGCGTGGGTAAAAGACCGGCCGAATCCAGGGTTACCGCATTGGCTACCGCTGCCGAGGGTGAAGCCCCCGCTGCAATCTGGGTGGAGGCAATCGCGGCCCGGGGTGATGCCATCGCAATCAATGGAGTCATCGGATCGCTGGTGGTAAATGTGTAGGTGAGCACGAGCTTTTCTTTGGCAGTCGCCGCGGTCAATTGGCCGCCACTGACTGCTGCCAGGAACCCACTGGCAAGGGTTTCCCAACCGGTAATCGCCGTGCGCACCGGTATCAGGGCAGCGAGGGTTTCATAGTTGGGATCGCGCAGGGCGTTGTAGCTCCACGAGCGGGTGAGACTGGCGCCGCTGGCATCTTTCACATCATCAGTGATAAACACCAGGTATTTGGCTTTGGATTTGAGCGGCTTGGTGGGGCGGATACGGATCACGTTATTGCTACCGCCGTCCTGCGACACCACGGTCACATCGTAATTAGCCGGGCCCACAACTCCCACAATATTGGCGGGGTTTAATGCATCTTTCCCACCGGTGTCCAGCTCTATCAAAAACACCGTTTTGGAGGCCAGCGCTGTGGAGGGATTAACACCGCCACTCACCAGAATATCGAAAAAGGCCGAGGTAGAAAAACCATCCATCTGGTTCATCGTAGCCCGCACCGGATCGGTTGCCGCGCCCAGATTGGCGGTGCCATCCGAGGTTGCGGCAGCAGCAAAAATCAGGTCTGTATTAAAAGGGACATCAGAAATAATCGGATCAAAACGGGGATAGGTGCCAACCACATAAGCGTCGGGGCCAGAAGGCGCAGGCGCCTTTTCAGTATCACTGCCACCACCGCAACCATGCAGGGCGAGTAATGAGACAACAAGGGAGGATAACAGGAGCCGGTTAGATTTATTTTTCATGATTACATCCTGAACAGACATTATGGGAATTATCCAGAGAGTGTAGCCAGATTTTTGCGAAGGTGCGAAATCAATTCGAGCCTTTTTGGGTATAAAAATTCCCGGGGTTGGCCGGGGCGCATTTGTTTGCGGAACAGCTTGACTATTTTTGAGCGAAGGGGAGCGTAAAAATATTGCTAGTCCGTCATAAGCTTCGTAAGCAAACCTGTCTCCATCAGAGCCTGGAATTTTAATTAACAACATGGATTTATTTTTAAAAAAACCTTCAGTCGATTCATTATTTTCTTGTCGATGTTTCCTCAAATTTTTTTTGAAACCCAAACTTCCTCTTATCGAGACTTCCTTGCATGAAGAAATTACTTTACCTATCAGGTTTTACCCTGATGTGTTCTGCCTCGTTAAACATATCTGCCCAAACTACCAGCGGGACAGGCAAATCCTTGCTCGTTTACGGGCCCAACTACTCGTATTACTTGCCCACCCCCGGTTGTTACACCAACCTGGCAACCAGCTCTATCCCTCCCTATGGCTATATCAGAACCATCACTACTTTTTATTGCAATGGTTACCCCGGCTCCATCGCGATAGTGACCCAGGAAAAATACACAGCGAGCAACCCCACTCCCTATCTTTGTACGGTACAGAACGGCACGAACCCGCAAGTGGTCCGAGTGGGGAATACCTGTGGTACATCGACGTCTTATTTTGAAGTCAAGGAAAAAACGATAGTGCCGAATTTACCGGCTGCGGCTGCGGGGGAAATCCTGTTTACCTACGATGCCCTCGGCCGTCTGGTGGGCCGCGCTGATGCCATTAATACCCAGCAGATGTACGGTTATGACGCTGCGGGTAACCGGCTGTACCTCATCAAAAAATAACACCTGGAAGCTACCCAATCCCACAGATCAATCCAACGGATATTATCGTAAAAATGGAAATCGTAATGAACCTGTTCAAGCCCTCAATTCGCGATTGTAAAACCTTGCTAACCTCCTTATTCCTGCCCATGTTAATCCTTTTATCCAGCGTAACTAATGCCCAATCTATTGTGGCACCGGCTATCCAACTGGTGGATCGAAACCATGTCAATGTGGCTTCAAAGCAGTTGGCCTTGTCACAAGAAGATGTGTCCATTGGAAATGGCGGCCTGGCGCTCAGCCACGGATTTTCCGCTTATGGCCTGGACATGTTGAACTATAACGACAGTTTTTTTGGTGCGGCTACCAAAACCCAGCGCATGGAATATGGCACATCCAGTTATATTGACATGATGACTATCATGACCCGGGATGACACCGTCAACTTCACCATTGTCAATAGCACCACTTACACGGCCTTTAACGACCCCCGGTACAGCTTGGTGTTAAGCGGCAATACCTATATTTTTACCAAGCCTGATGGTACTGAAATGCGCTTTTCCCGGTACGGGAGCCAAATCAATCTCACCCATGGCAGCGCCCGGTTAGACACTATCATTTACCCGAACGGTTTCAGGGTCAGCATATCCGACCGCAACGCTGCAACCCGCTTGAAAACGGTCACCACCAACAATGGTTTGGAGCTGCTTTACATTTATGCCAGTGGTGGCGATAGCCAGGGTTTAAGCGTTTTCCCCCAGCGTATTGTTGCGTTGAATAACGCCCTGACCTTTTGCGATACCAGCAACACTAATTGCAACCTGGCCAACTGGCCTGCCGTCAGTTATATATTGCCGCCGTTCCTGACACCCCAGGCGATGTTATCTCCCGGCCAGGATTTTGTGTTTACCGTCACCGATTCACAGAACCGCAAAACCGAGTATTACCACACCGCCTATTGGTTAAGCGGCAGCGCCTATTACCGCCTCACCAGCATAGTGAAAGCCTGGGATACCGTTGCGTCTATCAATTACACCTACGGCACTTCTTACCATACCAGACCTACCGGGTATGACCTGCCGAGCTTGCAGGGTTATGCCTCCATACCAACCAATACATACGCGCTCGGCAATGCCCGGTCTGGCTCGGACCAATCGGTATACAACTTTGGTAGTCCCTATGCAGGTTCGATGGTCGCTGAGCGTATAGGAGAACCTGTACTGAAAGTGGAGCTGGCCCTGTTTTACGGGGTGCCGGTGCGTATTTGGACAGATAAAGCGACTTTTTACAAAGCCAGGTCATGGGCCAATACCCTTGACCGTATTGAATATAACCAAGGGGGTGTTTCCACTTTTACCTATGATGCGCGGCTCAACTTGATTGAGCAAAAAGACAATGGGGTTGTCGTCAAAGCGGCTTCCTATCCTGCCTGCACCAGTAGCAACCGCAAATACTGCAACAAACCCAGCACGATCCGCGATGCGCGAAATTACACCACCTACTACAGCTACCACCCCGAATCCGGCCAACTGGCCAAAGTGACCTCACCCGCCGTCAATGGCGTCACAGCAGAAACCCGGTACCAATATCAACCTTACTATGCCTGGTACAAAAATTCGTCCGGCAGCATCGTGCAAAGTCCTACACCTATTTACTTACTGGCCCAGGAAAGTACTTGCGTAAAAGGCAATCCCAGCGGTGCCGGTTGCGCTGACCCCCAGGATGAACTAATCACCCTCTACAGCTACGGTACTGGCTCACCTAGCCAGGCCAATAACCTATGGTTGCGTGGGGTGGAAAAAATAACAAATGGGGGAGCGAGTGTGCTGCGTACCTGCCATCAATACGATATTTACGGTAACCGAATTGCAGAAACTACTCCAAAAGCTCTTTTATCCAGTTGCCCCCAATAACAAGGAAAATTCATGATAAACATTTTTTTACAGACCATGTGTTTGAATGTGGGTCGTCCGGGTGCTGGTTATTGTTGCCGCTGGGTACTGATGCTGATGTGTTTATTGTCTGTGCCGAACTACGCCCAAACCGCCTATACCACTTATCAACGCATGACCCCGGCCGGTCAGCTGCTGGGTGAAATCATGCCCGCCAACTTACCCAATAACCTGGGTAGCAGTACCTATCAAGCCAAACGCTACACCTACAATGCCCAGGGCCTGGTGACCAAAACCGAAAGCGGTGTGTTGGGCATATGGTTAAACGAAAATTACCTACCCCAAGGTGGGTGGGATCCCTATTTCACCATTAACTATGAAGTGCGAATTCAATACGACAGCTGGGGGCGGAAAATCCAGGAAAGCCGCATCAAAAACGGCCAAACATTTAGCCTGAAACAATCCGCTTATTACGACACCGGCAAGATCAAGTGCGAAACCATCCGTATGAATTTGGCAGTGTCGCCACCTGCCGATGCCTGCACCCTAGGACCCCAAGGCAGCGCAGGCCCAGACCGCATCACCCGTTACACCTACGCCCGTATAGATGACGTGATCAGTATCGAAAAGGCGGTCGGCACCTCCCTCGCCCAAACCTATGTCACCTACCAATACGACACCAGCCACAATGTCACGGCCATGATTGATGCCAAAGGTAACCGCTCCCAGCTGGCGTATGATCCTTTTAACCGTCTGAAGCAGCTGACCTTTCCCCATAAAACCAGTATTGGTTCGGCGGATACCAATGACTACGAAGCCTATAGCTACGACGCCGATGGCAACCTTACCCAGATCCGCAAGCGGGATGGCACTACCGTCACATCGGCATTTGACGCCCTCAACCGCGTAAGCAATAAGAGCTACTCTCACAACACCGCTCTCAACGCTTCCTACTTTTACAACAACCTCGGCCTGCAAACCCTGGCCCGTTTTGACAGCACTGGTACCGGGATCAGCTTTGGTTACGATAGTTGGGGCCGGCTGAAAACTGAAACCGACACCACTGGCGGCTTCTCCCTCGCAGTAACCCGTAATCTGGACGAAGAAGGCTATGTAACCAGCATCACCTACCCCGACCAGCAAGCAGCAAGCTTTGCTTACAACGGCCTTGGCCAAGTTACTGGCCTAAGCGATGCCGCCGGTTCAGTGGCAACCCAAAACTACAACAATTTTGCCCTGCCACAGACCTTGGCCTTGGGCAATGGCGTTGTCACCAATACCCAATTTGATAGCGTGAACCGCCTGCAAAGTATCGACCACAACTTTGCCGGTAGCAGCAATGATGTGATCTATGGTTTCCAATACAGCCCCGCGAGCCAAATCACCCGGTTAGGCCTGAATAATGTGCTTTACCACCCTCGCGCCTCAACCCAGGCCATCCAGTTTAATAACAACAATGCCTACAACGTCAACGGACTCAACCAGTACACCTTTATCAATACCAGCAACAGCACAGCCCAGGACAACTATTCACAAAATATGCAATACGATGCCAAAGGCAACCTGACAGCCATCACCCGTCAAGTGCCCTTGCGCAATATCCAATACACTTACGATGCGGAAAATCGCCTGACCAGAGTAACCGGCCCTGTCACCGCCAGTTTGGGTTACGACCCCTTGGGTCGGTTGAACAGTTACACCGTTAATGGCGTAACAACGCGCTTTATGCACAATGGCGATGCCATCATTGCCGAATACAGCAGCAGTGGCACGCTGCAAAAACGCTACCTCCAAGCCCCCGGTGGCGAAGCGGCATTAGTCAGTTACACCTGTACTGGTGTCAGCAGTGCCAACCGCGAGTTTTTGCATCTCAACCACCAGGGCTCGGTAATTGCCTTGAGCGACAGCGGTGGCAATGTCACCACACGCAATACCTACGATGAATACGGCATTCCTGCCACCACTAACAAAGGCCGCTTTGGTTATACCGGCCAGCTATATTTGGCGGAGTTGGGGCTCTATCATTACAAGGCCCGGATTTACGCACCGGAGTCTGGCAGGTTTTTGCAGACGGATCCGATTGGTTATGCGGATGGCATGAATATCCATGCGTATGTGGGAAATGATCCGGTTAATAAAATTGATCCGATGGGGACATGTCAAAAAGATAGTAACGGAAATGCTGTTGGTGTATGCGGATCAGATAGTGTGGCTGCAAAATTAGTCTCATCTGCAATAAATGATAAAAATTCGGGGGTTTCTGGAGTGGATGGTCTTGCAGCTTCGCAAGGAAAAATGGTTGAGATTACTGTTGATGACGTAGCAGTGTCTGGAAAAAAAGTGAATGGGGCTACTACGGAAAACATTACTCTGAGCGATGGCTCTAACGCTCTGATTGTTACTATAGATACCACTGATACTGTTGTTATGAAAGGGCATGACGCAGTTACAGGAAATAAAGTTAGAAGTTATGAAGCTTCTGATGCGGAGGTTTTGGAGCATGAACTTGTTGGACACGCAGCAGATGCTCTTAGTGGAGTTGATCGTGGGCGTAAAGCGGATGAGCAGAACGCCATGGATAAAGAAAATTTATACAGAGAAAAGTCAGGAAATTCATTTCGAAGAGACAAGTATGAAGTTGATATAAAAAGGAGAAAATAGCTATGTTTTATAACATAATATTTTTACGAATTATTTTTCTTTTGGCATTACCTTCTCTATGCCAAGGTAACGAACGGTATAAAAAAGAAGAGTCCATAGTTGCGGGATTCAGAGCAGGAAACTCTTCATTGCCTGGATATTGCAAAAATGAAAAAAACTGATCAACATGGAGGATGTTATTTTTATAAAAAATGAATCCATAAAATACCGACATGAAAATAAATTTATATTTTTAAAAATAAATGACGAAAACATTAAAATATCTGAGACTATTGATTCCAAAATCGATCCAGATTCGGAAAAAATAGTACAGATTGACAGCCTAATAGGGGACAATGATCCGGATATCAATCTGACATTGATTTTGCTAGATGGTGAATATGGTGTTTATTGGAGAGAAACTTTTCAGCACAAAAAATACAGACAAGGGATTTATAAATATGAGGGAAATAGTTTGGTATCTGTATGTGCTGGGGAGGCAGGAATTGAATCATCGCATTAGATAAATTCTGTAAAAAGTTACTAACACCGGTCAGTTCACTGTCCGGTGTTTTGTTTTTTATGCATGTGATTTTGTTTTATCACTCCGCCGTCAGCACCAAGCACCCTCGCATCACCCGAATTGTCACCGGCGAGTCAACCGAAAATCCCGCCTTTTCTAGTCAATGCCCTTCGAGCCGCAACCAGGGTGCGGTTGTCTGGAGAATAATGTGTCTTTTTAATATTACCGGACCTTTCCTCACAAATATGGATCTGCCCCAAAAACAAAAAGATTAATACCTTATCGCCGACGCGCCAACCGCTCAACCACCGACACCAGCAAATCAATTTCTTCGCAGGTGTTATAAAACGCAAAACTCGGGCGCACAGTGGTTTCCACACCAAAACGGCGCAAAATCGGTTGCGCACAATGATGGCCGGAGCGCACTGCAATGCCTTCGCGATTCAACTCGGTGCCTACTTCTTCGGTTTTATAGCCCGCTAATACAAACGATAAAACGCTGGCTTTATTTGCCGCCGTACCAATCAAGCGCACACCGGGAATTGGCTGCAACCGCTGGGTGGCGTAAGCGAGCAAGTCATGTTCGTAACGTGCGATGCGATCCATACCGATGCGTTCGACATAATCAACCGCAGCGCCCAAGCCCACTGCGTCAGCAATATTACCAGTGCCCGCCTCAAAGCGATTCGGCGGATCTTGAAAAATAACGCGATCAAAGCTTACGTCGGCAATCATATTGCCGCCGCCCTGCCAGGGTGGCATTTTTTGCAAATGTTCAGTCTTACCGTAAACCACACCAATACCGGTGGGACCAAATACTTTATGGCCGGAAAATACAAAAAAATCTGCATTCAATGCCTGCATATTTACCCGCATATGGGAGACAGATTGGGCACCGTCCACGATCACTGGTACACCATGGGCATGGGCGATATCGATGATATCTTTAATCGGAGTAACAGTACCCAAGGCGTTGGACACTTGGGTGACCGATACCAGTTTCGTGCGGCCATTAATTAATTTGCGAAATTCTTCAAGTAATATTTGGCCAGTGTCATCAACGGGAATTACGCGCAGTGTTGCTCCAACACGTTTCGCCAACATATACCAAGGCACAATATTGGCGTGATGTTCCAGTTGCGAGACGATAATTTCATCGCCCTCCCCCACCTGTTGCTGACCAAAGGTATTCGCCAATAAATTAATGCCTTCAGTCGCACCGCGCACAAAAATAATTTCATCCGGGGACTTTGCACCGAGAAATTTCGCGATCTTGTTGCGCGCCCCCTCGTACGCATCAGTGGCACGCGCGGCTAATTCATGCGCAGCGCGGTGGATATTGGAATTTTCATGCTCGTAAAAATAATTGATTCGTTCGATCACAATTTTTGGTTTTTGTGTGGTTGCAGCGTTATCAAACCATACCAGCGGTTTGCCATTGACCCGCTCCGATAAAATCGGGAAATCGCGGCGAATTGCATGCACATCAAAACCGGAATTTTCTGCGGCAAACTGGCCGTGTTTGGGTGTATTGCCAAACACCGGTTGAGCACTCGCATCGAGGAAATAAAATCGCGAATCAGGTGCGGGCGATGCCAACGATGCAGGGGCATCGAATTTGCTAAAACGAAATTCTGCCGCAAGCAATTGCTGGATATCCGGTTCACCCGGTAAATGGGCTGCGTTCGCCGAGGTGCGATCACTACCGGCTTGCGGTAGGTGATAATCGCCGGAGTGGGCTTCAAGGCTGTGAGGCACTTTGATGTCAGGATAAATCTGTGGTTTAGCCGCGGCGCTCGTCACAAACCGATTTTCTGCAAGCAAATCGCGCAAATCACTTTCATCAGGCAAGCCAAATGCGTGTGGTGAAACCTGGCTTATTAATTGATCTATCTGCAAATTCGCCAATGGATAATGGTTGGCGTTTTCAGCAAAATAATAACCCGGTGGCGAAGCAGTGGTCGCGTGCTGATCCATAGCAGGTGAAGTGAAAGAGGGACTTTCACTGGTGCGTCCGAACTGCGGACGCTGCTGACTACGGGCCGCACCTGCCGGCGGAATCCCGGGCTGCAAACCAGACACTATCGGCAAGGCTGCTGTGGGCAGGGCCTGAAATATTTCATTCGCCATAGCGGCAAGGGATTGAAGATCGGGCAAACCGGGATGCTCGGACATATCAGCACTCGCTAGGATATTCTTAAATTTGCTGCGGAATTTCCCCCGCAGCAAATTACTGTTGCTCATTGAACCAATGTATAAAATGGCTCACTAACATCGATTTATTGTTTGTAGGTATCGGGATAGTCGTGATACTTACCTACTTCAACATCATCCAATACCGCAACAGCATCTTCAGTGAGAATGGCGAGCGAGCAATACAGCGAAATCAAATAAGAGGCGATGGCATTGCGGCCGATACCCATAAAGCGCACCGATAAACCAGGGCTTTGCTGACCTGCCAAACCAGGTTGATACAAACCAACCACGCCCTGGCGTTTTTCCCCGACCCGGATCAATAAAATTTTGGTTTTACCGTCTTCATCAATCGGCAATTTATCCGAAGGGATCAGTGGCACGCCGCGCCAGGTAATAAATTGCGAGCCGAATAAACTCACCGTCGGTGGCGGCACACCGCGCCGGGTACATTCGCGGCCAAATGCAGCAATTGCTAACGGATGTGCAAGGAAAAAGCCCGGTTCTTTCCAGACTTTTACCAGCAGTTCATCCATATCATCCGGTGTAGGTGCACCGGTGAGTGTTGAAATACGTTGGGTTTCGTCCACATTCGCCAACAAACCATACTCGGGGTTGTTGATCAATTCACTTTCCTGACGCTCTTTAATGGTTTCAATCGTCAAGCGCAATTGCTCTTTGATTTGATCGTGCGGGCTGTTATAGAGATCCGATATCCGCGTATGGACATCCACCACGCTGGTAACAGCATTTAAAAAATATTCACGCGGCTTATCTTCGTAATCAACAAAGGTAGGTTTAATTTCAGATTCATCGCGCTGTGAGCAGGTCACAGTCACCTGGCGTGGATTTTTCACACGGTTCAAACGAAAGATACCTGCCTCAACCGGAACCCATTGTAGAAAGTGAACCAACCAACGCGGTGAAATAGTAGACAGTTGCGGCGTAGTTTTCGTGGCATTAGCAAGCTGCCGTGCAGCATTATCACCAAGCGTTAATTGAACTTCATTTTCGGTGGACATCCGGGACTCCTGGGATTGGTCGGCGGGGGAAATAAAAGAAGAATATTTATATCAGGAAAAACACTAAGCCAATGCCTGGGCGATCTTGGCAATCGTAGCGAGGGACGGCACAGCAACCCCCCGCTCAATTTCGCCCAGGTAAGTACGGTTGAGACTGGCGCGATCCGCCAGTACTTCCTGTGAGTAGCGATACTCGCCGCGCAATTGTTTAACAGCTCGCCCGAAACCAATAGCGATGCTCATACATTCGCCTCTTGCGGCAGAAAGGTGCGCAAACTCGCCTGGGTAATATTGCTGCCCGCTGGCACGCTGCGCGTGAGCCATACGTTGCCGCCAATGATCGAGCCTCTACCAATAGTAATCCGCCCCAGGACAGTAGCGCCCGCATAAATCACCACGTCATCTTCGACGATTGGATGCCTTGGCAAGCCTTTTTGCGGATTGCCTTTTTCATCGGTGGGAAACGTTTTTGCGCCGAGCGTAACCGCCTGATAAATACGCACCCGCTCACCAATTACCGCGGTTTCCCCAATCACCACACCGGTGCCGTGATCGATAAAAAATCCACTGCCAATTTCCGCACCGGGATGTATATCAATACCGGTCAGCGAATGTGCCAGTTCCGCCACTATACGGGCAAGCAAAGGCACATCTAACTGATAAAGGGTATGGGCCAAACGGTGATGGATAATCGCCAGCACGCCGGGATAACAAAGCAGCACTTCGTCCACACTGCGCGCAGCGGGATCACCCTGGTAAGCTGCCTGGATATCAACATCGAGGATGCGCCGCAGATTGGGTAATGCCGCAGCGAATATGCGCACGATATTATTAGCCTGGATTTTTAACCCGGCATCATGGCCTTTGTCATTGCCGCGTTGGCGGGCCACATAAAATAATTCCAGTTGCACTTGCTGCAACAACTGGTTAAGCGCTGCATCCAGGGTGTGCCCCACATAATAATCTTCACTTTCCTCGCGTAACTCCTGTGGCCCTAACCGCATAGGAAAAAGCGCACCACAAAGATCCCGGATAATCTGTTGCAATAAATCGCGCGATGGCAGTTCGCGTAAACCCGGTTCACGCGAACGTCCGCGCTGGCTGCGCCAGTCATTGCGGGCATTGCGCAACTCCTGCACGATTTTATCCAATTCCCAATTTGCCGCAGCACTAGCAGGAAATTCATTTTCACTATTGATTTTGATCGTCATTGTTATTCTCTTGAGCTATCACTTTGATCATCTGTTAGTCGGCTAGCGGCGCGGCATGGTCTGTAACTAGTCCTGCACCCAAGGCAAACCCCGCTGGCGCCAGCCACCATTTGCACCTCGTTGCTGGCGATCATCCAACTCGCCTTCAAACCCTTCGCGGACATTGAATACGTGCTTGAAACCAGCGGCGGTTGCATTAATTGCAGCAGCAGCTGAACGTTTGCCGCTTCTGCATAGCAACAGGATGACGGCATCTTTTGGTAACTTGTTTTCCAACTCGCGCAAGAAGCGCGGATTTTTAATCAGCGCCGGCCCCGTCTGCCAGGCAACATGTAAGGTATTGGGAACATGGCCGACAAACTTGCGCTCCTCCGCTGCACGCACGTCTACTAAATGCGCCTGGCCTCCGATAAATAATTTCCAGGCATCATCCGGAGCAACAATCCCGGCATAGGCCAACCCTTGTTGCAACGCATCTTCTTTTGCGATACGCAATACTTCCGGCAGTTCTACTTCCGCAACCGGTGAATTATTTGTATTGAATTGGATAACTGTCATACCTTTTCCTCGACCAACAAGTGTTTATTTTGAAACACTTATTTTTCATTGGTGTTGATGGATTCGCTGTAGAGGGCAATATAAATAGGGTTATCGGCAATTGAAAAGAATATATCCGTATATCCTTATAATCTTGCAACCGAAAAGGCCGTCAGAAAATGCTTGTTATAAGCTGAGAATATTTAATTATTTTATTAAAATAAAAAGCCTCTCTATGATGCACAGCCTTAACTATTTAGTTTTAACGGTTCAAGGTCGCACCATGCCGCTTACAGAATTAATGAATTATTTTAACGATCAATTGCAAACCCAGGCGCGCACCAGATCGTTACCCAAAACAGGGTTCTTTAAAGCTGATAATAGCTATTGGGGGCGTTTCGGTAATTTAATTTTAGGCAGCCGCTTCCAGGCGATCCACACTTTCGCCGACGATAAGGTCATCGGCCATAACAGTGATCTCCTGGTGCGCTCGGCCACGGGAAATTCACTTAATATCGACAGCATTTTTAATTCATTGGATAGCACCGACCAGATCATTCATCTTGATCGCCTGGTACGCACGCTCCATTCACTGAATTATTTGCAGCAATTTGATGGCAGGAAAGATTTACTGTCATTACAAGTCCAGCCGCGCCATATCATCAGTGTGGTCAGCGACCACGGAAAAACATTTGAAAAAATATTAAGTGATTGCGGCTTGGGGCCAGCACGAGTGCTGTTGCATACACGCTTACTGGATACAACAACGCTGCCACATTTCGAGCAAGCGCTGGGCAGCTACCGCCAACATGGTTATAAAATTGGAATCCGGCTCAGCGAGCCACGCGACCTGGATCTCTTGCAACAGCTAGGTTTAATACCGGAGGTTATTTTTGCAGACCATCCAGCATTAACCCAACTGCTGGTAAAAGATCCCCTCCCCGCTGCATTTGCGTCTACCCGGCAAATCCTGATAGCCAAAAACCCGGGTATAGATGTAAAGACCAGCAGTGCGCTGGATGGTTATCTGTTCAACAATGACGATACTGTGGCTGTGCCGCGGACTGCAATTTCCTGACAAAAACAATGAGTGATTGAAACGCGCATGTGCCAGCTATTGGGAATGAGTTGCAAAAATCCGACGAGCGTTGGCTTTTCATTTGAAGGCTTTCGTGCCCGTGGTGGCTTGACCGACGAACATAAAGACGGCTGGGGTATTGCATTCTTTAATGACGAGAGTGTGGATATATTTGTTGACCATGAACCCGCTGCCGAATCGAAACTTGCAGAACAAGTGCATCGTTCTGATATCAAATCCAAAACGATTATTGCGCACATCCGCAAAGCGACAGTGGGTGCAGTAAAACTCACTAATTGCCATCCGTTCCAACGCAATCTCTGGAATAGCGAATGGGTGTTTTGCCACAACGGCGATTTAAAAAATTTTAATCCAACCCTGACAGGACAATTTCGTCCCCAGGGCGAAACCGACAGTGAGCTGGCATTTTGCTACCTGTTGCAACAACTGGAGCACGAATTACCCGAGGGAACCACCCTGGCTTCCGACTTGTTTGCAATCCTGGACAAGCTCAGCCGTGAAATTGCCGCCTATGGTACGTTTAATATCATCTTGTCCAATGGCGAATGGCTATACACCTATTGTTCAACCAGTCTCTCTTATGTCGAGCGCAAGTATCCATTCACCACAGTGACCTTGATCGATAAAGATTTGTCACTGGATTTAAGCCAGCACACCACCAGCGATGACAAGGTAATCCTGATCGCCACCAAACCGCTGACACTGAATGAAAACTGGAAAATTTATGGTGAGCATGAATCGCGCTTGTTTAAGGATGGTGAATTGTTACTGGAGCGTTCGCAGCTAGCACTTGCATAAGCGCCGCTCGAAAATAGCTGTCTATCGAAAATTGCTGTCGCCCGAAAATTGCTGTCTCACGAAAAATCGACGCATTTCGAAAATAGACATTTCGCGGAAATAGCAAACCCAAATAAAAAAACCGGCAGATTTTTAAATCCGCCGGTTTTTTTATTGCACAAAATAGACTTATCACTAATAACCCAAATCCAGACTCGCTGCCGGTGCAGTCACTATCAGCCAGGCGAGCAACGCAGACACTATTGCGATTAACACCAACGCCAACAAGATACGTGACGAATCAATCGCTTTTGCTTCAACGAATCCTTGCGCCGGCTTTTTGCCCGTAATCATCGCCTTGATCAGGTTTTCGCGTTTAACAAACACATAAAAAAGTACTGCGGCTATATGGATCACCACCGCCCCCAGGATCCAATAAAATAATTCTTTGTGGATGGCGGTCAATTTTAAACTTAACTCATGGGAAACATAACCATAGAGCGGACCAATGTTAAATATTTCATCATTGGCAAATAATCCGGTTGCGGCTTGCAGCAGCAACACCAGCAACAGCGTCAACACCATCAACGCACCCAAAGGGTTGTGCCCCGGATAAGACTTTGCTTTTCCTTTGGTGAGATGCAAAGCATATTTCATACTTTCAACAGGATGCCGGACAAAATTGACAAAGCGGGCATGATGGGTTCCGACCACACCCCATAAAATTCGAAAGGCCAATAAAATAACCACAAAATAGCCTGACCAGAGGTGAAAGGTAAAATAGCTCACACCTAACCAATTGGTCACATAGGCGGCGGCAAATGACACCACGAGCAGCCAATGGAACACCCGGGTAGGCAGATCCCATATTTTCAAATGCGTGTTGTTTAAAGGGGCATTGTTTAACTGCGTATTGTTTAACTGCGCATTGATTACCCGCGCATCAAGGGCAACAGCGTCTTTGCGGCCATCAATAATGTTAGCGCTTTCTACAGAATCGACAATTTGTTCACTCATAGTAATGTCTTGCCATATAGCTCAATTAAAATTGCGGATATTTAAAACAAATCGCCCTTGCTGTACAACGCAGCAAGGGCGATTATTAGTAACACTATGTCAACCTGGCGCGATCCACAATCGCACTGCTACTTTGCTTTATATGCATCGTGGCAACCTTTGCAACCCTCGGCAACAGCTTTTGCAGCATTTTTAAAGGCGTCAGACGCGGTCGATTCTTTGGCCGCGATTTGCGCGAGTGCGGCAGCGTTTTCCTGGAATTCTTTAATCTGTTTATCAAAGTCAGCTTTCTTGGTCCAGATCTCCGGTTTGGATTTGGTTTCAGGCGCGCCTACATTGGAATCCTCAGGGAAGGTGCCATCCAACAGCAAACTTAAAAAAGCAACACGCTCTGCACGCTTGACGATATCAGCTTGATTGTATGCTGCCTTACCTTGCAAGACTTCACCAATGGGCTTGAAGTTGTTGGCGATCAGCGTAAACGCCGCCTTGCGCACTGCAATGGCTTGTTTAGCCGGCGAAGGGCCTGCTGCCGGCGCCGCTTGCTTCGCTGGCTCATCCGCTGCAAATAACCCTGCACTCGCCGACACCAACAAAGCGGCACCCAATAATTTTAACGATACAGTTACTTTCGATACACAAGTCATTAAACATTTGCTCCTATTCAAAATTTAAAAGGCCAACCGGTATAAAGATACTTTTTACAAACTCTATTTTTTTGTTATCAACGGCACCATTCCATCACAAATTATCCGGTGCGAGATTATTGTAATGAACGGATAAAAACAATCTGCTGGCTAAAAATCAATGGATCACAGCAGATTGTTTGTTAATAACCAGCCATCCAACAGATCAAATTCCAGCACTTTGATCAATGAATAGCCGCACTCGCCCCACCAATTACCGCCCCGCCACCAAAGCCCCCGTTGTTCTCGGTACAGATTTGTTCATAAGCTTCCAGAATCAATTCCTTGCCATCGTGTTGGGCAATAGCCAATTGATTATTCCAGCCATCTTCCGCAAATTTTTCTACCCGGCGGGCGGGGATTTCCAGCGTCCACGGCCGCGTAAATACCGTTGGGTCGGTATAGGTTGCCTGATAGGAATAGCGCTCTCCATTGTTATCAAAAATAAACCGCTCCTGGATACTGGTTTCGGTTCCAGAAAATTCGCCGGTGCGACCAAAACGGGATTTCGAATTGTTATTTTTTACCTCAACTACCAAGGTATTACCCTCCCAATAACCGCGCGAATCGCCATTCCACAGCTTTATCTTCTGGTTCAGGTGGGGCTTTTTCTCCAGGTTTTTTTTGTCGCTTACCTGGATTAAACGCGAACCGGAATCAAACAAAAACAATACATAACCGGGATACTGGCGAATTTCGTATCCGTGCCACATAAAGGATTTGGATGGGCCGCCAGGAGCACAGCGGGCCAAAGGCTCGACGTACTCCGGCTTGATTGGATCGCTAAAATTTTTCAGGTATTCCTGTTGCAATGCACGCGCCCAGGGTTGAAAGGGAATTTGTCCATCCACCGGATCAATCACCCGGCTGGGCGCGCGCTCACTGCGAGGCCCTAATGGAGTGCGCGGCTTTTCGCCCGGCGTTGCACCCTGGGGATCAGTAAAATTAGTGTGGTTGGAAATAGTATTGGACCACTGCCCTTGCACATCCGGCTGGCCATCTTCCAGGCGTGCGCCTTTCCACTTGCCCGGTGCAACTTTATAAACG
This sequence comes from Cellvibrio sp., assembly GCA_021323495.1. Classification (GTDB taxonomy): domain Bacteria; phylum Pseudomonadota; class Gammaproteobacteria; order Pseudomonadales; family Cellvibrionaceae; genus Cellvibrio. The sequence continues at coordinate 17,163 of JAJQJO010000096.1, forward strand.
GTTTTTTCCCGCTCAAACTTCGGATATTTTTCACGCTCTGCTGTGAATTCCTGCGTGCTACTGACCGCAGGCAATGCGATCAATAAACCCAAGAGGCCGCCCGATAAATATTTGGTCAATATATTTCGTTGGATATTCATAATTAATACCTACTTCTTGACTGGTGCTGTAGCTTGCTGGCTGGCCGCCGGTGCGCGCTCTGCGGGATAGGGGTAATACTGGTCGTAATCAAGCGTGTAACGATAATCTTCCACCAATTGGAAATTTTTCTCGCGGTGGCGATGCAAAATCACCCTGATATCCCAGGGGCGGCTGAATACTTTTTTATCGCTGATAGTCGCTTTGTATTCGAGCGTATTTGCATCAAGGAATTTCCAGCGCTCTACTACATGTAGTGCATCACTGTGATAATTACCGGAACGGTCCAGCCAGGTTTCATCGTTAAAATGTTTCACATCCACCACCAGGGTATCGCCGTCCCATTTCCCCCGTGAATCACCGAGCCACCAATCGTTGGGATCTTCCGGGTGCCGGGTGTTATTGGTATGGATGGTCCGAACGGAATGGCCAAACTGATGCAGGATGGTGATGTCGCGCGCGCGCTGGAAAATCTGGAACGGCTCCGGGTAATAAATACCGCGCGGTACACCCAGCGTCCAACCCTTCAACCGTGGATCGGCAGTATGACGATTTTCAAAATTTTTCTTTCTCTGTGCGAGTGCCTGTGGCAGATAGGGAATTTCACCGCCCTCGACAACACCCGGACCAGGTGGAGCATCAATACGCGGTGAATGAGGCTCAAGGTCATAATCCGCAGCGCTGGTAGTTTGCCAGATACCGGAAAAATCCGGCTTGCCTTTAAGCCGTGGAATTTTTTCAGCGGCACCCACATTGGTTGCAATCAGGGAAGACAACAAAAAGCCGAGCAACAATGAAAATCCCACACCACGCTGGCGCTCGCTTATGGGCTGCTTATACACGAGAGTATTCAAGAAATTATCTCCAGAAAATCGTTACTGATTTATGGGTAAACAAGGATTAGGGATTAGTCGCTGCCTCTGGTTTTGTCGGTGCATCCTGGGCACCACCCGTTTGGAATACGCGGCCGTCGGGCAAGGTAATGCTGGTGGAATAACCAAAGGTCTGGCCGTCTTTGGCGAGATAACCTTTTACCGTTACTTCAGTACCCGCCGGCAAAGTCGCTTTGGTTAAACCTTTTTGTTTCAGCGCGAATGGTGAACCAAATTCAAACCCCCAATTCGTTACCGTAC
>JAJQJO010000437.1 GCA_021323495.1 Cellvibrio sp.
CCTCGCTTGCGATGAAACCAAAACCTTTAGATTCGTTGAACCATTTAACGGTACCAGTACTTCTAGCCATAATAAACCTCGATGCTCTTTATAATAAAAAATGAATACCCCAAGTGGAGCTTTGCTGGCGGATTCAGATGTTACTTATGAAGAACAAAACGAGGTGCTAATAGATGTACTGCTAGAACAACGAGGTGACTTACCATAAATAATGTTGCGAACAGACCAGCTGAGCCAATATATTCTCGAGTCCTTTCCGTGTAAAGGCTTTATTGTGAGGAGCAATATGTGATTTTGGTTATAAGGTTCCGGACCTGCGGCAATTTGTCACTCCCGCAAATTCAGCTCACCAGATATGATATTTCCCATGGACCTTGCTCATTTTTCATCCCGCTTTCACTTAACCGGGCCACCGGTTAATCTCCTTCGGGCTGGCTCATCAGCCCATTTTTATTTCTATTAATCCAATCTCCATACCCGCTGCTATTATCGCTCTCATTTCCATTTTCCAAGTTGCGCAACATGCGACTTTAAGTACAGTCTGAGTCCACCCTTGGCAATCCGATTGCGTTTAGAATGCGCTTGGGCAGACTGACGCCCACCAATAACAGGTAAAGGAAGCAATTCATGAAGCAAGTTCATCAAGTCGCCGGGGCCATCCCGTTTTTTATTGCGGTATTTCTGAATGCCTTTGTCGATCTGGGCCATAAGATCGTTATCCAAAATACCGTATTCAAACTCTACGATGGCAATGAGCAAATTTTGCTCACTGCTATCGTGAACGCTATGATGTTGTTGCCGTTTATCCTCTTGCTGAGCCCTGCTGGCTTTTTATCCGATGTAATGCGCAAAACCCGGGTGATGCGCGCTATGGCCTGGTTCGCATTAATATTAACCCTGCTGATTACCTCCTTTTATTACCTCGGCTGGTTCTGGGCCGCCTTCGGTATGACTCTGTTGCTCGCGGCACAAGCGGCAATTTATTCACCTGCCAAATTTGGCTACATCAAGGAGTTATTCGGCAAAGAAAGCCTGGCTCCCGCCAATGGTGCGGTGGGTGCACTGTCCATGATCGCCATCTTATCCGGCATAGCAGTATTTTCGATTTTCTTTGAAATGAGCTATCCCACCGGTGCAGACTCGGAACAAGAAGTCTTACAAGCAATCGCTCCACTGGGCTGGTTGTTAGTATTAAGTGCACTGGTTGAAGTAGTGATGATTTATCGCCTGCCCGAACAAGCTGCACCGGAGACCAGGGCGAAATTTTCGACTAAAGCCTATTTAACCGGAAAATTATTTGCGGAAGATATGGCTCCGGTTATGCGCCGCCGTGTCATTCGTTTATCCGTGGTCGGCCTCGCCATTTTTTGGGGTGTTGGCCAGGTAATGCTCGCCGCCTTCCCTGCGTTTATTAAAGAAGAATTGCACATGGATAACGCCATGATTGTGCAAGGTATTCTTGCTTGCAGCGGGATTGGGATTGCACTGGGTTCGATTATCGCCGGGCGCTTCTCGCGCAATTATATTGAAACCGGCTTGTTGCCCTTGGGCGCGTTGGGTTTTGCATTGGGTTTATTATGTTTGCCGCATTTGCATTCCTACACCGCGTTTGTGCTTGCTTTTTTGTTTATCGGTTTTAGTGGTGGAGTCTTTACCGTTCCACTCAATGCCATGATCCAATTTCACGCTGATGAACACGAATTAGGGCGCACACTTGCTGCCAACAATTGGGTACAAAATGTGGTGATGCTGGTGTTCCTGGGTGTTACTGTCGGCTTCTCTTATGTTGGATTCAGTAGTAAAACCCTGTTGGAAATCATCGCCGTCATCACCCTGATTGGATGTTGTTACACCTTGTACGAATTGCCCCAAAGCCTGGTGCGTTTCGTGTTCTCGCGTATTGTTTCGCAGCGCTATCGAGTGCTCGTGCAGGGCATGAAAAATATTCCAGCCAAAGGTGGTGTTTTACTTTTAGGCAACCATGTGAGCTGGATTGATTGGGCAGTATTGCAACTTGCCAGCCCCCGCCCGGTGCGTTTTGTGATGTTGCGTGCGATTTACCAGCGCTGGTATTTAAAATGGTTTTTTGATTTGTTCGGTTGCATCCCGATTGAATCAGGTGCGCAAAGCCGCAATGCGCTGGATACCGTTGCAGCAAGCCTGAACCATGGTGATGTGGTTTGTTTGTTTCCTGAAGGTGCCATTAGCCGCACTGGTCATTTGGGTGAATTCCGTCGCGGCTATGAACGCGCCTGTGAAAAAGCCAATGACGATGTCGTGATTGTGCCCTTTTATTTACGCGGCCTGTGGGGCAGTCAATTTTCCCGCTCATCTGCCCATTTAAAAAACAAAAATCGCCCTTTATTAAAACGCGATTTAATTGTCGCCTTTGGTAAACCGCTGCCCAAAGAAACCAAAGCGGATATCCTAAAGCGCCGCGTGTTGGATTTATCCATCGACTCCTGGCAAGAATATGTGAATGGAGTGGATACTATTGGCCGCTGCTGGATTGATGCCGCAAAAAAAATGGGCAACCAATTGGCAATTGTGGACACTATGGGCACCGAGTTGAGCGCACACCGTGCGCTGGCCGGTGCCAGTGCTATCGCCAGCCGTATCGCGAAATTACCCGACCCCAATATTGGTGTGCTATTGCCGACCAGCGCCGCCGGCGTGCTCACCAACCTCGCCGTTATTTTGACTGGTAAAACCCTTATTAATCTAAACTACACAGCAAGCCAAAGCGCTTTCGCATCGGCGCTTGCCCAAGCGAATATCAAAACCGTGTTTACTTCAGCACGTTTCCTTAAAAAACTGGAAGACAAAGGCATTCCTGCGAATAATTTATTACAGGGAGTAAATGTAATCGCCATGGAGGATTTTGCAGGCAGCATATCAACCACAGAAAAGATCACACGTTTGCTACTCGTT
>JAJQJO010000438.1 GCA_021323495.1 Cellvibrio sp.
CATATTCCAGGATAAATACACGTGTTGGTTCATGGCATTGGCGAACAATAAATTGGCTGGTAGTGCACTCCAGGCAAAATAGGTGCGCCAACTGTCATCAACCACACTGGGAAAATAGTGAGCCACCAGCGGTGTTGCGAGCACCAGGGCAGCGAGGGTAAAAAGGTGCAATGGATAGACACGTGCAAACCTGGCCCAGAGATATTCTTTAATCGCGCCAGGTTTATTACCTGAAGACAAACGCGCACCATAGACATGGGCGATGATAAAACCGCTCAGCAAAAAGAAAAAATCAACCCAGAGATACCCCTGCGAAAAAATCCCGCTGGCAGTGCGCGGAACCAGCGCGCCCAGATCACGATAATAAAGGCTGACATCAATGTGGAAGAACACCACCCAAAGCGCGGCAATTGCGCGCAAGGGTGTCAGTGAATGAATGTAGTGGCTGTTGTTAGCATTGCTGCTGTGCATAATGGAATCCATTTATAATTATTCGCGTGATACACACAGAGTACTTAAATGGATTTTTACAACCAACCAGCTACATACGTATTCACTCCGGCACGTTATAAATATTAATCTTCAACTTGCAATACCAGCGATTCGAGTGGGGCCAGGGTCACGCCCAACATCGCTTCACCCTCCTTCACCACCAAAGAAAAATCCTGCCGCTGCCCACCCAAGCGTGAATTGAGTGCATAGGTCTTTTGTTGCAAATTCCAGTCAGCTACTAATTCCGGTGTTAACTGCAAATTAAACTGGTGTGCATTAGTTGGGCTGAAATTACTCACTACAATCCATTTCTGTTTGAGGTTCCAGCGCGCAAACGAAAATGCTTCGCCATTGTAGCCCTTGGTGTGCTGGCGATTATGGGTATGCAATTCCCTATATTCCCCCGCGAAGCCGGATTGGGTCGCAGAGAGCGTTAATAATTGTCGATAAAACTCAAGCAGCGCTTTTTCTTTGGCAGACAACAAGCCACCATCAAATTTTCCACCGTTCATAAACCGTTGGTGCGCGGGGATACCGGCATAATCAAATATGCTCGTGCGCGATGGTTTACCGAAGCCGGAATCCAACGCGGCCGCTTCACCCACTTCTTGCCCAAAGTACATCATGGTGGGCGAACGGCTGATTAACGCCGACACCACCATCGCCGGCCTGGCGTTGTCTGCGTTGCCTGCAAATTCCGGACTGGCGATGCGCTGCTCATCGTGGTTTTCCAAAAAGTGCAGCATATGCTCTTCGATATCGCCCATACCTGCTTGCACCGATGCAATGACATCCGTATTGGCTTTGCCTTGCATGATCGCCTTTAAGCCATCGTACATTTCCACTTTGTCGTAGAGATAATCCATTTTCCCCAACCGGATGTAATTGCGATATTCCCGCGGGTTGTAAACTTCGGCCAGCAGAAATGCATTGGGATTTTTTTGTTTGATCGATGAGTTTAAATAACTCCAGAACTCCACTGGCACCATTTCTGCCATATCAAAACGGAAACCATCGACACCTTTATTTAGCCAATACTCAGCGATCTGGCGAAATTTAATCCATGAATCCGGTACACTTTTTCCCTGCCAGAATTGCGCATGGGCAATGACACCCTGTTGCGCATAATCAGCAGGTAACACCGGAAAATCCTTGCTGCCATCGGGGCGCACACCGTAATTAATTTTAACGGTTTCATACCAGTCATCAAATTTCGGCTGGGCGAGGCGCGAGCCATTGCCGGTCCACTTTGCCGGCCGCTCAATAAATTTTCCATCGTTAAGTGGATGGGATTCACCGCCAAGCGGGCGATAATTATTTTGCGGTGCCGGCACTTTAAAATCCAGCCCCACCACATAATAAAAATTATTGTCGCGCGCATATTCAACCTGCTTGTTATCGCGCGCCCCAAAATCTTCTACTCCTGCTGGATTGTTTAATGACTGGTATGAACGTGCAACATGGTTGGGTACTATATCGATAATTACTTTCATGCCCTGCGCATGGGTGCGCGCAATTAACGCCTCAAATTCTTGCAGGCGATTAGCAGGGTTAACGGCAAGATCGGGATTCACGTTGTAATAATCTTTAACTGCATAGGGTGACCCGGCCCGACCTTTGACTACATCGGGATCATCATTGCTGATGCCGTAGGCGGTGTAATCTCGTATGACTGCATGGTGTGGCACACCTGTGTACCACACATGGGTCACGCCCAATGCTTTGATCGATTTGAGCGCGGTTTCGTTAATATCATTAAATTTCCCTACACCATTTTCTTCGATGGTGCCCCAGGGTTTATTAGTACCATTGGTATTTCCGTAGAGGCGGGTGAAAACCTGGTAGACGACAGGTTTACCTTGTTCAGGCGATGCCGTTTTTATAAGGAATTTTTTATCGATTTGTGTACAGCCAATAACAACCAAACACATCAAAATTAATAACCAGAAAACTTTCATATAAAAATCAACACACTGAAGATAGAAATTCCCACGCGCGCTTGGGAATGGGTTAAAACTACACCTCGCCCAGCACTGACCGCCCTCGCTCCCAAGCTCTGCCTGGGAGTGGTAGCGAGACAGCCGCAGCAGAACTATATGCATTACCAAGCGGAGCTTGGGAACGAGGCGATGGACTGTGACGGAGAAAAATATTAATTAATCGCTTTAAAACGAATCGCTACGCCGCCGCTGGTGCCCAGTTTAAAATTTAATTTGTCTTTGGCAGTGACGGTTTTCTTTTCAATGACCATATCGTAGGGATTGGTTTTCCATTCGGCTTGCGCGCCATCACGGTAAATTTGTGCTTCGTATTTTTTTCCTGCATCAAGGAAGTCCAACGGGATGGAAATATCGCGCCCATTTTCATCGGTAATCGCGCCCAGGTACCAATCCTGTCCATTGCGTTGTTGACGGGCGATAACACTGTAATCCCCGTTTTGCCATCTGCTTGCAGATAATTTTCAATTAAATCTGCCGCCATCTGGATCGGGCTGTAAATAATCACGTAGAGCGCCAATTCTTTTGCAAGCGTGGATTGCACCCGATTTTCCGCATCCAGTCCTTTAGGTGCAAGATTAAAAATACCCGGAGTGTAATCCATTGGGCCAGCGAGCATACGCGTGAACGGCAACATCACCATATGTTCAGGTGGATTGGGTGGTGAGCCCCAGGCGTTATATTCCTGGCCGCGGGCGCCTTCGCGTGCAATCCAGTTGGGATAAGTGCGGCGCAGGCCGGTATCTTTAATTGGCTCGTGGGTATTGATGCTGATATGGCGCTCCGCCGCTTCAGTAACCGAGCGCAAATATTCGCCCACCATAAATTGGCCGTCATGCCATTCGTTGCGCACTATGCCTTTGTCATCGATACGTTTGGCTTTGCCGCCATCGGCCACATAACCGGTTTTTATTTGGGTAACGCCGTATTTTTTATAGAGGTCGTACGCAGCGTCCATTTGGTTTTTATAATTGGTCACCGCACCGGAGGTTTCATGGTGGCCAATTAAACGCACATTTTTAGTCGCGCCATAACGGGTAATTTCCGCAATATCAAAATCCTTATAGGGTTTGGTAAAACTGAAAATATCGCCGTTATAAAACCAGTCACCGTCCCAGCCCTCATTCCAACCTTCTACCAGCACGCCGTCAAAACCATAACGCGCGGCAAAATCCATATAGTGTTTGGTATTTTCCGTGGTGGCACCATGGGTTGGGCCGGAGCCCCAGGTATTTTTTCCCACATGCATACCCCACCAGATGCCGATATATTTGCCCGGTTTTATCCAACTCACATCGCCTAACTTATTCGGCTCGTTTAAATTCAAAATCAAACTGGAATTAATCAACCCCGAAGCGTTAGCGGCAATTTGGATTGTGCGCCATGATGATTGGAAACCAGGTTTGGTCTTTACT
>JAJQJO010000439.1 GCA_021323495.1 Cellvibrio sp.
TCTATCGCACTGAAGCCGCAGCTGACATGGATAGAATAAACCAGCATGCGCGGGGTTTCCCGATCCAGCTCGCCCCCGAGCTTTTCCAATTCAGCGGTAAGGGTGTCGGCCAGTGGTTGGATATCGCCCCGGCTAAACACGCGCACACTCAGGTTGCCGCTGCGCTGCACCAGGTCAAACTCGCGCGTCTCTGCCAGCATCTTGACCACATCGCCACTGGCTAAACCCTTGGCAAAGGCGGGCGATTGCACCAGTTGGAAATTGCCATCTTCCAGCTCACGCACATGGAGTTGCTCGACGATCGGCTTGCCATCGGTGCCGATACCGGCAAAAAGTTCAATCACTTGCAGGGATTTCATTGGACAGCGTTCACCTTCTATTAAACAGTGTGTGGTAAAAAAGTTGTGGCATTATAGCCGCCTCTGTCACAAGGAGTCCTCCTATGAAAGTACTTTCGCCAATTATTGCCATCAGTCTCCTCGCATGGTCGTTGACCGGCTGTGTCGTTAACCCGGTCACGGGTAAAAGCCAGATTTCATTGATGTCGCCCGAGCAGGAAATTGCCTCAGGGGCACAAAACTATGTACCCGCCCAGCAATCGCAAGGTGGCCAATATGTGGTTGACCCGGGCCTCACCACCTATGTGCAGCAAGTGGGTAAAAAACTCGCGGCGGTGAGTGACCGTCCTGATCTGCCCTACGAATTTGTGGTGCTCAATAACGATGTTCCCAATGCCTGGGCTATGCCCGGTGGCAAGCTTGCGATTAACCGCGGCCTTTTGGTTTATTTGCAAGATGAGGCTCAGCTCGCTGCGGTAATGGGCCATGAAATTGTGCATGCCGCCGCACGCCACGGTGCCCAGCAGCAAACCCAGAATGTGTTGATGGGGGCCGGTGTGTTGATCGCCGGTGTGGCGATTGCGGAGAAAAGTCCGGAATACGGTGCACTGGGTGTAGGCGCATTAGCGGTTGGTTCCCAGGCATGGCAAGCCAAATACGGCCGCGACCACGAATTGCAATCCGATGAAGTGGGCATGAAGTACATGGCGAAAGCGGGCTACGATGCACAGGCTGCCGTGGAATTGCAGGAAATTTTTGTGAAATTGTCGGAAGGGAAAAATGCCGGATTCATTGAAGGCCTGTTTGCCAGCCACCCGCCATCACAAGAGCGGGTTAACAGGAATCGCCAGAATGCGGCAAAATACCCCGGCGGTGTGCGCAATAGAGAGGCCTTCCAGCGCGCCATGGCGCAAGTGACCAAGGACCAAAAAGCCTACGCTAATTATCAAAAAGCACAGAAACTCGCGGGCGAGAAAAAATATATCGATGCACTTGCCTATGTAGACCAATCCATCACCCAGCAACCAAAAGAAAATTTATTCTGGGAAATGAAAGGCCAATTGCTGTTGCAGCAGGACAAAACCAGCGAAGCGGTTACCGCGTTGGATCGCGCGGTGCAGGCCAACCCCAAATATTTCAAACCTTACGTGTTCCGCGGTATCGCCTACAGCCAATTAGGCAAAAACGACATGGCGGAAAAAGATTTGCTCACCAGCCAGCGCTATTTACCCACACAAATCGCTGCTTATTATTTAGGTGAAGTCTCTCTCGCCAAAGGCAACCGCTCACAGGCCGCACAATATTTCCAGCAGGCCGCGCAAGGTGGTGGGGAAATTGGTGAGGCCGCCAAAGGCAAGTTGGGTAAATTGCAATAACAAGATTTGCCTTACAACAATAAAAATACCGGCGGCGATTATGGGTTTGCGTATAATCGCCGCCAAACAATTCTGATAACAATCTTACCATGACGCATACACCTGCCTTACCCAATTCCCTTGTTCGTTGGCTCGACGCTATCGCTGAAGTTACCGGTACTACCACTGCCTGGCTCACTGGCATTATGGTGATTATCGCCTGTGTCGTAGTCGGCCTGCGCCATTTATTTGATATAGGCTCCATCGCCCTGCAAGAATCGGTGACCTATATGCACGCGGCGGTTTTTATGCTCGGTACTGCTTACACGTTAAAAAATGATGGCCATGTGCGCGTGGATATCCTGCATAAAAAAATGTCGCTGCAGACGCGCGCCTGGGTGGAGGTGTTAGGTAGTTTGTTGTTTACGTTACCGCTGATGATTTTTATCGGCTGGGGCAGTGTGGAATTTGTGCAAGAGAGCTGGCGAGTCAATGAAGGCTCAACCGATTCAGGCGGTATTGGGGGAGTGTATTTATTAAAATCCCTGGTGCCGATTATGGCGGTTAGCGTCAGTTTGCAAGCGCTCGCTGAATTGCTGCGCAGTTTACTGGTGCTGATGAATATTGCTCCGGTAGCGGAGAGCACATCATGCTGATTGAATTAATTCCGCTGTTGATGTTTGTCGCCATCTGCTTTTTCCTGATGCTTGGCTACCCGGTTGCGTTTACGCTTGGCGGTGTTGCACTGGCATCTGCCGCGTTTGGTATCGTCGGCGGCATTTTTGATCCGAATCTATTAAAAAGTTTTCCCTCACGACTCTACGGCATTATGAATAATTACACGCTGGTAGCGGTGCCGCTGTTTGTATTTATGGGGGGCATTCTGGAAAAATCGCGGCTCGCAGAAGACCTGTTGGAAAACATGTCCAAAGCCTGCGGGCGCCTACCCGGTGGTTTAGGGATTTCTGTAGTGTTGGTGGGAGCCATGCTTGCCGCCAGCACCGGTATTGTCGGCGCGACTGTGGTAACTATGGGATTGATGTCGCTGCCGTTGATGTTAAAACGCGGTTACGCCCCGAGTTTTGCCTGCGGCACGATTTGCGCAACGGGCACCCTCGGGCAAATTATTCCGCCTTCAATTGTGCTGGTATTGCTCGGTGATGTGCTTTCCAGTGCTTATCAACAAGCGCAATTAAAGCTCGGGATTTTTAGCCCCAAAACTATTTCAGT
>JAJQJO010000440.1 GCA_021323495.1 Cellvibrio sp.
TTCTTTCCAGATTTCATCGGCAGTGAAACTTAAAATGGGTGCAATCCAGCGCACCATTGCTTCGATCACATATTGCAATGCAGTTTGTGCCGAGCGGCGCGCGAGCGCATCGCCTTTTACTGTGTATTGCCGGTCTTTAATAATATCGAGATAAAAACCGCCCAGTTCAACGACACAAAAGTTGTGCAATTTTTGGTAGATCAAATGCAATTGATAAGTATCGTAAGCGGCAATAATTTCCTGTTGCAGCTGCGCGGTACGCGCGACTATCCAACGATCCAGCTGCAGCATGTTCTCAACCGGCACCGTATCTGTGGCAGGATTAAAACCGCTGAGATTGGACAAAATAAAACGCGCGGTATTACGGATACGGCGATAAGAATCCGCTGTGCGCTTCAGGATTTCGTCGGACACACTCATCTCGGTGCTGAAATCCGTTGCCGCAACCCACAAACGCAATACATCCGCACCCAAATCATTCATCACTTTTTGCGGCGGAATTACGTTGCCAATTGACTTGGACATTTTGCGTCCCTGCGCATCGACTACAAATCCGTGGGTTAATACAGTTTTATAGGGCGGAACGGCGTGCATCGCCATGGAAGTTTTTAGCGATGACTGGAACCAGCCGCGATGTTGGTCCGAACCCTCCAGATACAGATCAGCAGGGAAACACAAACCAGCGCGCTGTGCGAGCACGGCGTAATGGGTTACACCGGAATCGAACCACACATCCAGAGTATCAGTAACTTTTTGATATTTATCGGCATCGGCGCCAAGCAATTCGGCAGCATCCAATTCAAACCAGGCATCCATTCCGCCCTGCTCTACTTTTTGTGCGACCGCTTCAATCAGCCGCGCCGTTTCCGGATGCAGTTCTTGTGTTTCTTTATTTACGAACAGCGCAATCGGAACCCCCCAGGTGCGCTGGCGGGAGATACACCAATCGGGCGAAGTTGCGAGCATTGCATCAATTCGCGCTTTCCCCCAATCCGGCACCCACTCAACCGATTCAACCGCTTGCGCAACCTGGTCGCGCAAATTATTTTTGCTCATGCTCACAAACCATTGCGGTGTCGCACGGAAAATTAACGGGGTTTTGGTACGCCAGCAATGTGGGAAACTGTGGGTGATTTTGCCCTGCGCAAGGAGCGCATTCTTTTCTATTAAAAGACCAACCACTTTTTCGTCGACTTTGTATACATGATCGCCTGCGAAAATTTCTACGCTCGGGCGATAAGTACCGTGATCGTCGATATAGTTCAGCGTGCCTATACCGTATTTCACACCGACATTAAAGTCGTCTGCGCCGTGATCGGGAGCGGTGTGCACAAAACCGGTACCGGCATCAGTAGTTACGTGGTCGCCGAGGATGACAGGAACCTGGCGCGCATAGAAAGGATGTTGCAACAACATTTTTTCCAATACCGCACCTTTTACGCGGCCAACAATTTCATGGCTTTCGATTTTTGCGCGAGCGAACACACTGCCAATTAAAGCTTCTGCAACCAACAGGCGCTCATCGCCCACTTGAACCAATGCGTAATCTACTTCCGCATTGGCGGAAACAGCTTGGTTGGCGGGTAAGGTCCAGGGTGTAGTGGTCCAGATCACCAGCGAAATTTTTCCACTGCCGTTTAGTCCGGTAACAATTTTTTCAATTGCGGCCTGATCAACAAATGCAAATTTCACGTCAATAGAAAATGAGGTCTTATCCTGATACTCAACTTCCGCTTCCGCGAGCGCTGAACCACCAACAACACTCCAGTACACTGGCTTAAAGCCTTTGTGCAGGTGACCGTTGTCAGCAATTTTGCCCAATGCGCGAATAATATCGGCTTCGAATTTATAATCCATGGTGAGGTAGGGTTTATCCCACTCACCCAATACCCCCAAACGAATAAAATCAGCTTTCTGGCCTTCGACTTGTTTGGCGGCATATTCGCGGCATTTATTGCGGAAAGTTTTTACATCAACCTTATCACCGGCCTTACCGATTTTTTTCTCGACATTGTGTTCGATGGGCAGACCGTGACAGTCCCAACCGGGAACATAGGGTGCATCAAAACCGCTCAGGGTTTTACTTTTGACGATGATATCTTTAAGAATTTTGTTGACCGCGTGACCGATATGGATATCACCGTTGGCGTAAGGAGGACCATCATGCAAAATAAATTGCGGACGACCCGCACGCGCGGCGCGAATTTGTTGATATAGATCGCTCGCTTGCCATTGTTTGAGCATATCCGGCTCGCGTTGGGCGAGATTCGCTTTCATCGCAAAACCGGTGGTTGGCAGATTCAGTGTTGTTTTGTAATCGGTCATGATTTACGGTCAACTTGTTAACAAAGTGTTAGAAAAATAGTGGCAGAAACCGCCAGAAAAATTTATTGCTTCTGTTTCGCTTCGAGCAGATCAATTACTTTCGGCATAACCACCAAAATTGCCAATGCCAAAACAGTGCACAGGATTGCCGAGGATTCGCGCCCCAGCCCAGCCGCAACACCAATAGCGGCGGTCAGCCAAATACCAGCGGCGGTTGTTAATCCCTTAAGGTCTTTTTCATCCGGGCCTTTCAAAATCGATCCGGCTCCCAAAAAACCAATGCCTGCAATAACACCCTGCACCACCCGACTTAACTCAGCTTCCGAAAGACCAGCTTGCTGCGGGATAAGGACGAACAATGCCGACCCGACTGCCACCAGCATGTGCGTCTTGATCCCTGCCGCTTTGCCGCGGTGCTCGCGCTCAAACCCTAAAATCCCCCCCAATAATGCCGCCATCAATAACCGGATTATCAGTGTGGTAATTTCACTCACGTCCTTGAGATCGGAAAACTCGGCTATAAAAGTGCTTGATACTTGCTGCCAAACGTCGCTCATAGTCACAACTCCTTTAACACACAAAAATATCGACAAACGGTTGCGGTGACGGTAAATACACCGTGCAACGGCGAACGATAACGGCGCAAGTGTACATTGGCGGTCGGCACGCCCAGCTTGCGCCCAAGCTGCTGGCCGTAGGCAATACGCCCACTAATACTGTAAGGTTTGCCTAACAAAATTTCAGCATGGGCAAAATCACCTACCTCCAGCAGCTGGCGAATACGCGTGCTGCTGACCCGCTCACCATTGATTTCGAGGGTGCAGGTATCGGTCACACCAAA
>JAJQJO010000097.1 GCA_021323495.1 Cellvibrio sp.
GTACGCCTGGAATCCTGGTCGTCATCGTCCAGATAGTTGATCCAGGAAGCCTGCCCCTGCAGAAATACTGTATCTGCGTCAAATATCCTTGCGCGTGCGATCGGCGCCGCTGAAATAATTTCGCGTTCATCCATGTTTTGAACCAGCCCGACGGCATCGGGAGTCTGCAATAACATCCGCCGCGAATGGTTTAGCTCCAGCCCAAACGGGTCTTGCTCTTTGCCGAAGACGAGGGACGCACCCCCATCAACATATTCCTCATCACTCTGGGATTTTTCTGCAAATTTTTCCGCGTAAAACTGATAGTTGGCTTCCGCTGCAACTAACCAATTGGTGTAGTCTGCGGTCAGGTTGGCCTGATAGACATCCTGCCGCTCTTCAATGGGATCAACCGCAGCCTTGGTAGTGTTATCAGACATTGAACTATTGACTGATATAGCTCCGCCAAATATTTCATTGGCCTGCGCCTGGTTAAATATCAGCAGCGCAATGGATAGCGGAAGCGTGCGCGCGGGAAGTGATTTTATTATGCCCATGACTCGCCTCAACTATCAGTTATTGAACACCACGCCGGCAAATTTTTCTTTACCTACCGCGTCAACTGCCGAGAGGACTTCATCGGCGACCACTTTTCCGAAGGGCACAACCAAAAGCGCATGATCACAATAGCGCGCCAGAATACGCGCCTCGGTCGATAGCTGGATTGAGGGCGCATCCAATACAATAAATCTATCCGGGTAGCGCGATTTTATTTCAGCAACCAATACTTCCATGCGCTTGGAATTAAAAAACTCTGCGGCCGCATCGCTGGAACCGCCCGATGGGATAACCCGCAAACGCTCTATACCGGTTGGATAGATAATATTTTTAAGTGGCACAGTGTAGTCCGTCAGATAATTGAACAGACCCGACCCGATCGTGGCCGCCACATATTTTTCTTCGACTACCGGCGAATAGGGATTGCAGTCAACATAGAGCGCGGTCTTGTGTTGGTCCAGGGCAAAAGTGGCGGCGAGGTTAAAACTAAAATAACTGGAGGACACATCCGCAGCAACGGATGACACCAACACCACCATATTGTCGGTGCGATGACGCTGCAATAACCTGATCCGCACCTCGCGAAATGCATTTAATACTTCGCGCTGGCGCATACCGGTGAACACAATTTTTTTCTCGTACAACTCCTCTTGTGTCCAGAGCACGGGCATATCCATATTTTTGATTTTTTCGCGCTTGCGGTGCTCAAGTACAGCGTCTTTAACCAGCTGGTCGCTGTCTTCCACCAGCGCATCAACATCTACCATCAGCTGGCTTAAATTTTTTTCTTTTCGCTTGTCCATCACTGTGCCCTGATTAACTAAGTGTTTAACCCTTGTTCATTTGCCAATAGATGGCAATTGCCAGGTAACAAATCATTCCGAGTGTGGCTATAAAAAAAATCAACAGGACATCTTTTTTCAATAACCGATCACCAATGGGCGAGTTGTAGTGCGGGATAACACCAACAACTTCGATATCCGAAGGCAATTGCTTCTGCAACATGCGCGCAGAACGCAAATGCGGGTCGACCATTACAAACAACAACAGCAAACCAATCGGTGCCAATAATCCAAAAATGGGACCAACCAGCGCAAAATGGATAAAGTGCAAACCCGAGGGTTTAAGTGGAAAGCTTGCCGGTTCCTGGATCCGGTAAGAGACACCTTGCCCTTCGATATCCAGGGTCATGGATACCCGTGCGGTTTCCTTGCGCTGCAACATCTCTTCGTACACTTTTTTAGTGACATCGTAATCGCGTGTTAGCTCGGACAAATCGGCCTGGTTAGCGGCAATGCGTTGCTGGCGGGCAAACTCTTCTTCTTGCAACACCAATAGTGATTGCATACGTCTTTTCTGCGCACGCAAATCGACTTCAGCATCTGACAGCTGTTTGCGCAATTCCTCATAGAGTGGATTCTCTATTTTGTCGGAACTGCCATAGACATCACCGGAGGATTTGATTTTGCCGATCGCAGAATCCAGCTCAGCTATTTGCGCCCGCAATGACACCACATCAGGATAATTTTCCTGATAACTCAGCAACATTTGTTCCAGCTGGGCATTCAAGGTCTGGCGGCGCTGGCGCATTTCATCGACCTGCCCCTTCGCTTGCAAGTATTGTCCTTCGGTATTTAATTGTTGCTGGATGGAATTGATCCTGGACTGGGCTTCTTCAATACCAATCTTTAGCGTTTCTACTTCCTGGCGCAGTTGCGCGATACGTGCACTGACCGAATCTTCACTGCCGTCGGTATTTTTTGATTTGAATTCTTTCAGTTTTTCTTCAGCGGATTCCAGTTGCTTTTTATAAGTTTGTACCTGGGCATCGATAAAGTTATAAGCTCCAACACTCTCATCGCGCTTGCGCTTCGCGGTATCTTCAATAAACACGTTGACGACTGCATTCAGGATTTCAAACGAACTATCAGGGTTATTGGCGGTATAACTGATCTGCACATAATTTTCATTGCGCTCACGCGCGACCATCACACCTTCGCGCAGCGTTTTCACTAATAGATCCTGCTCATCGACCGACGCAGAACCTTTCATGAGTCCTGCTTGCTTGGCAGTCTCAAGCATAATCCTGCGGGTATAAATAACTTCACTGGCCTGCTCGGAGCGATCTATCTTGGTGATTTCTGCGCGCCCCTTAAGCAAGGGCTCGATAATATTGGTCACATCGGCAAACAACACCACTTTAGTGGTATAGCTTTTTGGCCACACCAACCCAAGCGCAAGGAAAGCGTAGGTTACTGCGAGGAATAACAGCACACACCAAAACCGTAAACGAATGAGCTCTGCGCGCAATGCCGCCAGTAAATCTTTTAGATATGCTTTATCCATGAACTATCTCAATTCGTGAGCCGGGAATTTTCCAATCGGTTGTGTTATCGGCTGTGTTACTGGTTGTATTAAAAGTTGCGCTCCGGAACCGTCACTATATCCGAGGGCTGGAGGGTATAGTTGGTTTCAACATCGCCATCGTCAATCAAATCCTCCAGTTTTATGGGATAAACTTTCAATTCATTGTTCACCGTGCGATATAACTTGGCCTTATTGGCCGACGCAAATTGGTTGGGGCCACCTGCGAGCAATACCAAATCCAGCACCGTCATGCCTTCGCGATAGGGAATCGATTGAGGATTTTCCACTGCACCGGTAATCCGCACCCGCCGCTGGAAATCAGAACTGCTCGGATTGACAACTATCACCGTGACCTGCGGACTTTTGATGTAGGTAGTAAGGCTATTGGTGATGTTTTTGGAGAGCTGGCCGGTGGTTAAATCGGCTGCCATCACATCGCCAATCAATGGCATGGATATTTTGCCATCGGGACGGACCGGGACGTTGATCGACATTTCCGGGTTGCGCCACACGTTGACCGAGAGTGCATCGCCTACACCAATGCGATATTCAGCCAGCACCGCCGCATCGGCACTTTCAGGAATTTGTACTGTTTTACTACTGCTACTGCAAGCCGCCAACACCAGCGCCGCCAATACTACACCAACAGTTGCCAGAACATTTTTCATAGGACTTCCCTCAAAGGTTAATCTGACTCGACCGGTCCTGGCCCCCAGTTACATCGCGTGGGCCAACATTAATGCACACCTTTACCGAGCAATACGATTTCCACCGTTTGGATCATGATCAGCATATCCATAAAAAAACTATGGTTCTTGGTGTAATACAAATCGTATTGCAATTTGTTTTTAGCATCGTCTACCGATGCCCCGTAAGGATATTTTAATTGCGCCCAGCCCATCAAACCCGGCTTGACCTTGTGACGCATTTCGTAAAAGGGGATTTGCCGGGCAAGTTCAACTACAAACTCCGGCCGCTCCGGGCGCGGACCGACAAAACTCATATGGCCGGCGAACACATTGTACAGCTGGGGCAATTCATCCAGGCGGGTATTGCGGATAAAAGCCCCTACGCGGGTTACGCGTGCATCGTTTTTCTTGGCCCAGACCGCACCATTCTTTTCCGCATCCTGGCGCATACTGCGAAATTTATAAATACGGAAAGGACGGCCATTCAAGCCAACACGGATCTGGTGATAGAGCACTGCGCCCGGGCTTTCCAGTTTCACGGCGATGGCGGTGAGCAGCATAAATGGCCAGAGGAACAATAAAAAAATCGAGGCCAGCGCCAGATCAAACAGCCGCTTGGCGATCATGCGCCGCTTGGAATATTTGAATCCATCGGAAAATAACATCCAGCCAGGTTGCAATAAGCTGATATCGATTTTACCCAACTCCCGCTCACAAAAGCTCAGCGCATCGCTCGAGGCAACACCGGCAAGTTTGCAATCCAGAAATTGGCTGAGGGGAAAAGCATCACCACTGGTGCGGCGACGTTCATCGGGCGAAATAACGATTTCTGAAATCTGGAATTGTTTGGCAAATGCCACCCAATCCGCTGGCTCGGAAATAACCAATGAAGGATCAACCTGCACCGGCTCGTTGGCACTGGGAATACAACCGACAATGCGTACCCCGAGCACATTGACATCGGGAGCCAGGTCGGCAAGCAGATTATTTGCTTTGGCTCCTGCACCATAAATCACCACCCGACGTTTTAATTGGTCGGTGTCGACAATTTTTACAAATATCCAACGCGATACCGATACCACCAGCGTGGATAACAATACGCTCCAGAAAATAAATGTCTGATTGATAAACGCGCCGGCAAAAAACAAATTAATGACATACAAAAACAAACTGCCGAGCAGGAAAAAGCTGACCATGGTGCGCAGCACCATGCTGGAAAAACCTTCGCGGATAAGCGCGGAATACACTCCCATTGAAAGCGTACAACAACTCAACACCAATGAAAGTGTGATGATCGGCACCCAGGGATTGAGGATGACTGCGGAAATTTCTTCCGGCTGTTGCACACTTATCTGCGAGACAAACCAGGCCACACCGGCAACAAGCAAAGCGTCCACAACCCCCAAGTAGAGGTAGGGAAGATGAATGTAATGCTTATTCAAGCGAATATAGGACAAACCCGATTCCTTCAAGTTGACGTGAGCGAGTGAGTGAAAGCGGCGGATTATAGCAATGTTTATGACAATAATTCGATTTATTCCCGCCAGCACTTTCTCTACCTGTGAACATAGCCAATTCTTATTTGGATCGGCTGTCGTCATTTAAACTTAAAGCGAATATGGTATTTTAGTCGCCCGTTCGTGGATCATCCCCCGCTAAGGATCAATCATGTTTGCAAGCAACCCAAGGCTTTGTGTTATCGGTTTAGGTTATGTCGGCCTGCCGCTCGCTGTTGAATTCGGCAAAAAAATTACCACTCTCGGTTTCGATATCAACCAGGCACGCGTCGATGCATTGCGTTCGGGTGTAGACCACACATTGGAATTGACCGCCGAGGAATTGCAAGCAACTGAATTGCTGAGCTTTACCACCAACGAAGCAGACATAAAAGGCGCGGACGTTTATATAGTCACTGTGCCGACCCCGATCAATAACAGTTACCAACCCGACCTGACACCGCTGGAAAAAGCCTCAGCGTTGCTTGGCCGCGTAATCAAGAAAAACGCCATCGTTATTTTTGAATCAACTGTATACCCCGGTTGCACCGAAGAAATCTGTATTCCGATTATCGAGCAGGTTTCCGGTATGCGTTTCAATGAAGATTTTTTTGCCGGTTATAGTCCCGAGCGGATTAACCCCGGCGATAAACAACGCCGCATCCACAACATTGTCAAAATCACTTCCGGCTCCACGCCGGCCACGGCTGATTATGTCGATGAGCTTTACCGCAAGATCGTCGTAGTTGGCACCCATAAGGCAAGCAGCATTAAAGTTGCCGAGGCGGCCAAGGTGATCGAAAACACCCAGCGCGATCTCAATATTGCGCTGGTGAATGAATTGGCATTGATCTTCCATCGCCTCGGGATAGATACCCTGGAAGTGCTCGAAGCCGCTGGCACCAAATGGAATTTCCTGCCCTTCCGCCCGGGTTTGGTCGGCGGCCACTGTATCAGTGTTGACCCTTATTACCTGACCCATAAAGCGCAGCAAGTCGGCTACTACCCGGAAGTGATCCTCTCCGGCCGCCGCATCAATAACCGCATGGGCGCCTTTGTCGCCGATTCGGTAGTCAAGATGATGACCAAACGCAAAGCCCATGTGGTCGACTCCAACGTGTTGATCATGGGTTTGACCTTTAAGGAAAATTGCCCCGACCTGCGCAATACCGGCGTGATCGATATTATCCAGGAGATGCGCAACTACAACACCAATGTACAGATTTACGATCCTTGGGCGGACGCCGCCGAAGCCCGGCATGAATATGGCCTGGAACTGATCGACAAACCCGTCCCCGGCAGTTATCAGGCGATTATTATTTGTGTCGCCCACGACCTGTTCCGTGAAATGGGCGCGGAAGGCATACGCGCACTGGGTGCGCCCAACCATGTGCTCTTCGATGTAAAACACATACTGCCCAAACACGCGGTGGATGCGCGCCTCTAATATGAAAATTCTCGTCACGGGAACCGCAGGATTTATCGGCGCCGCACTCGCCCAACAATTATTGGCGCGCGGCGATGAAGTTATCGGCATTGATAACCTCAACGATTATTACGATGCCCAGCTCAAGCAGGCGCGGCTGGATTTATTGGTCCCGCAACCGGGCTTTACCGAGTTGCGTATCGGCCTGGAAGATAAACCGGCAATCGACCAGGTATTCAAAACCCATCAGCCCCAGCGCGTAGTCAACCTCGCCGCGCAAGCGGGAGTGCGCTATTCGCTGAGCAACCCCCAGGCCTACGTCGACTCCAACATCACCGGCTTTTTAAATATCCTGGAAGCCTGCCGCCATTTCGGCACTGAACACCTGGTGTACGCCTCCAGCAGTTCCGTCTACGGTGCAAATACGCGCATGCCGTTTGCCGAATGCGACAATGTGGACCATCCGGTGAGCCTTTATGCGGCGACTAAAAAATCCAACGAGTTGATGGCCCACACATACAGCCATCTATTCGGGATTCCCACCACCGGCCTGCGTTTTTTTACTGTCTATGGCCCCTGGGGTCGTCCGGACATGGCGCCGATCCTGTTCGCGAATAAAATTGCGCGCGGTGAAGCCATCGACGTATTTAATTACGGCCATCATCGCCGCGACTTCACTTATATAGATGACATAGTCTCCGGCATCATCCACAGCCTGGATAACCCTGCCCAACCCAACGGTGACTGGAGCGGCGACAATCCCGACCCCGCCAGTTCCGCCGCGCCCTACCGCATTTACAACATCGGCTCCAACAACCCGGTGGAATTACTGCGCTTTATCGAATTGATGGAACAGGGTTTGGGCAAAACGGCAGTGAAGAATCTGCTGCCCATGCAACCGGGTGATGTGCCCGATACCTACGCCAATGTCGATTCGCTGGCCAACGCGGTCGGCTACAAACCGCAAACCTCGATCGAAGAAGGGGTTGCGCGTTTTATCGAATGGTATCGTCGCTATTACCGTATTCAGTAAGCCAAATTTAGCAAGCCCGATTCAGTAAAACCAAAGTCCCAGTGAGCCAAAACCCTGTGAACCAAGCACACATGCAACATACTCTTCCCGCCGGACGGGTTACCCACGCCATGACGGTAGACGTGGAAGACTATTACCACGTAGCCGCCTTCGCCAAAGTGATCAAACCGGGGGAGTGGAAAAACTGGCCATCGCGGGTAGAGGCAAACACCCATCGGCTGCTGCAACTGTTTGCTGATGCCAATATCAAAATCACATTTTTTGTGTTGGGCTGGGTCGCTGAACAATATCCCGAACTGGTAAAAACTATCCGCGCGCAAGGCCATGAAATTGCCTCCCACGGTTACAGCCACCAGCTTATTTATAAGCAGACGCAGGATATCTTCCGCATAGAGACGGCCAAATCCAAAGCCCTGTTGGAAGACCTGGCGCAAACCCCGATCACCGGTTATCGCGCCGCCAGCTATTCGATCACACGCCGCTCGCTATGGGCGCTGGATATATTGGCCGAACTGGGCTTCACCTGGGACTCCAGCATTTTTCCCACCCGCCACGATAATTACGGCATTCCCGGCAGCCCCGAGGAGCCCTATCGCATCATTACCAACAGCGGCGCGAGCCTGCTGGAATTTCCGCTAACCACCGCCAAAGTACTTGGCCAGGCGATTCCCGCCGCCGGCGGCGGTTACTTCCGCCAGTATCCCTATGCATTGTCCAGATGGTTATTTGAACGCGCGAGCCTCAACCAGACCAGACCGCAGATTTTTTACCTGCATCCCTGGGAGATAGACCCGGACCAGCCGCGCGTCCCCAATGCCAGTTGGTTCAGCAACTTCCGCCACTACACCAACCTGGATCGCTGCCTGCCCCGGTTGGAGCGCATGCTGGCGGATTTCCAATTCGGCACAATAAGCCAAAGCATAGGCTCAACGCAGATCACCAAAGAGCTGAGCGTCCACGATTTGGCGATAGATTTAAATCATAAATAAGGAAGGAAATTTGCCGTAGACGAGAGCGGCCAAGGACAGTAGAATCGCCGCCCTCAATGATTGAGTTTCGATTCCAGCGTTCAAGCTCAGCTGGTTGAAATAAGCGGCTTATATAGCGCAGTAAATAATCAAGATTGATATCTTTCCCAGCACCCGTAGCTCAGCTGGATAGAGTAGCGGCTTCCGAAGCCGTTGGTCACAGGTTCGACTCCTGTCGGGTGCGCCATTTTCCCTTCTTCGTTTTTATCGCCTCACTTTTGCCATCCTCACGGCAATAGCAGACTATTGATTGGCCTTTTTAGCTCGATAAAAACCGTAGATAAAACCCAAAATAACAAATAAAACGAAGCACACTAAAAAGACAGTAAAGTTTCCGCTGGCCTCTTCTTCACTGTTATACAGACGAATATCGAAAGTGACTGCCGCTTTTCCAATAAGCCAAAAAATAATATTGCACAGCAAGCCGCCGATAACAGCGCCTAAAATAGGGAGCATTATTCGTTTCATTCGCTGGCTCGCCGGAAGATAATTTTACTTTATTTTATTTTTCGAAATCAGACCAAACACCCTCATAACTAATTCCCATCTGCACACGAAACCAATGTGTAAAATTGGTTAATCGGGAGCCATTCCTTAGATCCAGTCGGAGCTTCCTTTCCCGCAATCCAATGCTTCAGATGAAATTCCGCATGTGTAATGAATTAAATTTGTTTCTAAACATTTTTCACTAGCGTTATTAACCTGACGACCTTCCAAGGTACTAATATCATGATTTTTTGGATTCCATTTTTCGCATTTCCATAAATCCATAATCATCATTTTTTGCTCATCCAAGTAAGCATCAAAAAGTAACAATGCTTCGTGCATGGTTTGTACAGGAACAACCGCCACCCCAGTAAGAAAAGCAGACCCATCTAAATTCATGAGCGACTCTTCACTTAATAATGCCTTATGGTGTAAAAGCCAAACTGAGCGGACAATCATCGTTAGCACTCTGCAATGTGCCAGACAACTCTGGCATTAACACAAAACCAGTCTGATTCTATACTCAAAACTTTTCAGAAACAGTATTAAAGCCTCACAACCAATCAACCCTATCTGAGGCTTCGGTGTCGGTGCAATAAATATGATTTCTTCTCCTAACCTGAAGCTACGCTGCAACTTCTTTATCGCCAAATCCGGCCCGAATGCTATTTTGTGATGCATCACTGATTGTCATCACGAGCCCCTGTCTAAACAACAATTAAGCGCTACAATCTTGCTGTTTTCAGTCTACGGCCAACCACAAAACAAGAAGGAACTTTGCTTATGGCACTCCCGCGCACAGAAAAGAAATTGTATGAAAAAGACCGTGTGGACCTGGCGACAGACCAATTCGCCAAAATTGATAAACCCAAAAAAAGCGATTTGAACCGCGTTAAGATTATGGCGCAAATAGAGCAAGGTCTGGATAAATACCGAGCCATAGCCGCCAATATGAATGCTGATGAATTGGAAGATGAAGCACATCAATCTTCGATTCTTGCCCATTTCATGGAAATTACAGGTGATACCAAACCCCACTCTAAATGTCATGCCCACGCCATAGTCTCCGGGGCACGTAGATATGCAGCAGAATTAAGAGCAATATTAGCCTGGCTAAAGCTCAGGATTGATGATCCGGACAATGGGTGCTGGCTACCCGAAAACACAGCAGCCAAGCCGCATATGCCACGACGCCTGCAAAATGCCGTGCCTCATAGTAGAATTCATCGCTATAACTATTATTTCCGGCTTAACTCGTTAATTGATCCAGAAACCACAGCTACGCAAACCAACTTACGAAGAACATTGAATATGGTTGCCACTCGCGTCCAAAGTGGTACTCAGCCCACATATGTTATGAACAAAAAAGGTGAAGGCTTGCCAGCATGATTTACGTCATTCATCCCGATTATCAGCACTACAAATCGTTTGTATTTGATAGCGAACTGGTGCGTAAAGCATTGGGCAGTGAAACCCAATTTCATTTTTCAAGATCACCAAAACAATACAGCGCCAACTGGAAATCTTTTGATATTAAATTCGAAAGCCTTGGCTCTTCTAAAAAAGCATCAATGCCAGATGTTATGGTGCGCAATGGGCGCTTATTTTTAACGACTGCTGCGCACGATATCCTTTGACCTTTCCCCCAAAACCTAAGCCATGACGACGATGAGATTTCCAATTATCCTAATCCCAAGGAGATCTCATTATGAAAAAGCGTTACACCGAAGAA
>JAJQJO010000098.1 GCA_021323495.1 Cellvibrio sp.
ATAGGCGTTGGGATCAGTGACAAAGGCAATGGTCGCATCCCTGGTGATATGCAGGTTCACATTGGATAAAAGGTGGATCGCACCACACTGATATTTACCCTGAGTGACCAACACTGTGCCACCGCCCGCTTGGTGGCAGGTAGCAATTGCTGCGGCAAAGGCTTTTGAGTTGTCTTGTTTGGTATCGGCTTTGGCGCCAAAGTCGCGCACATCAAAATTGCGGTCAGGGAATTGCGGGGCTTTAACCTGCTGGCGGATCTGTTCTGCATTTGTCCATGCATCAGGCATTTGCGTTAACGCACTGTCCGTTGTGGCTGGGGCACCGGAGGTAGTGCAACCCGATATTGCACCCAACGCACAGCAACTCACAACCCCGCCAAGGGATTGAGTAATAAAGGCGCGGCGGCCTGGCTGTAATAGGCAAAAATCTGTCACCGGTGCTAACTCTCGTGTTGTCTTTCTTTTTAATGGTTATTTGCTTTTTTGCATCAGCGCTTGGGCGCTTTATTGGGCTCTGGTTGCCGTTTATCGCAAAACTGTTGGTTGGCATGCCAGATTCTGGTGTTCCAGTTAATAGATGCTAATCAGGTAATAAGGAGTTCCCTTGTTTGGGTTTACACCTGGAATGAACGCTGTAATCGATAGTGACAAAGCGGCATCACTCACAAAAAGATACTTATCCTCATATCGAGTGAAATTCATTCTGTATGTCATGTTGGATAATTGCAAGCCGGTAGCATAAAAAATTTCATCTACACGCCATTATTAGTGATTTTAGTGCCATAAATGTAATGTATACGTTTACATTTTTTCAATTATTATAATGTAAACGTATACACATCAGGTTCGATAAAAAATATTTAAAATATATTTTTATTTTTAAAAAGTATGTTTGTACTAATAAATGTAATTTTTTGTGATGATTTTAATTTATAAGATGTATTGGGTTTGTGTAACAGGCTAAAGTTAGCCTAATGTTCGATTGAAATCGGTTACATTCGCGATTTTGTTGATTTTGGTGCTATTGCCGGGGCGAAAAATCGGTTGTAGATTTGATCCCGGTATTGACCGAATACCATTGCCGATTTTGAGGCGCCGCAAGGCGCCTTTTTTTTCGTGGAGACTTTTAAGGAGAGAAACCGGGGCTAAATAAACTCGCGGGCGAGGAAATTTAGTGAGGGATCTGGCGAGGAAACTCCAGTAGCGGACTACACTCATAGAAGCTGTAATAGCGGCAAAAATTAATCCATCGGTTAACGAATCAAGAGAGAGATCAGCGTGAGTAGTATTATTGTTTTGCATGACAGTGATAACGTCGGAATTTGTAAGGTATCACTCCCCGCTGGTGTTTTGTTTGCTGAAAAAGATGTCACCCTCTTGCGCGACATCCCCGCCATGCACAAGGTTGCCCTGCGCAATATCGCCAAAGGCGAAGCCATCCTTAAATACGGCCAAACTATTGGTTTCGCCAGCCAGGATATTCCGGCGGGCGAGCACGTCCACGTGCACAACTGTGTCATGGGCAATCTGGAAAAAGACTACGGCTTCTGTGAAGAGGCCAAACCGACCGAATTTGTCCCCATTGATAAGCGCGCCACCTTCCAGGGATATAAGCGTGTTAATGGCAAAGTTGGTACCCGTAACTATGTCGGCATCCTTACTACGGTCAATTGTTCGGCGACTGTAGCTAAAGCTATTGCCCAGCACTTCACTTATTCGGGTGAATTGGAACACTACCCGCATATCGATGGCGTGGTCGCCATGACCCACGACAGCGGTTGCGGTATGCGCTCGGATGGTGATGGTTATGAAACCCTGCGTCGCACCTTTAATGGCTACGCGCGCCATCCGAACTTTGGTGGTGTGATGATGGTTGGCCTCGGTTGCGAAACCATGCAAATCCAGCGCGTGATGGAAGAGTGCGGTTTATCGGATTCCAAAACCTTTACCGCTTACACCATTCAAGATGTGGGCGGCACTCGCCTCGCGATTGAAAAAGGTATCGAAACTCTGCGTGCAATGTTGCCGCTGGTAAATCAATGTGAGCGCGAAACTGTACCGGCAAGTGAATTGATTATTGGCCTGCAGTGCGGCGGTTCCGATGCGCTCTCCGGCATCACTGCTAACCCGGCGTTGGGTATTGCGGGCGATATTCTGGTGCGTCACGGTGGGACCGTTATTTTGTCCGAGACGCCAGAAATTTTTGGTGCGGAACATTTGTTGACGCGTCGCGCTGAATCGCCCGAAATTGCACAAAAATTATTGGACCGCATTACCTGGTGGGAAGATTACACCGCGCGCAATGATTTTGAGTTAAACAATAATCCATCACCCGGTAACAAAGCGGGTGGCCTTACTACAATTATTGAAAAATCCCTCGGCGCACAAGCCAAAAGTGGTTCGACCAATTTGCGCGATGTTTTTCTCTACGGCGAAGACATCACCACCAAAGGTTTTGTATTTATGGATAGCCCGGGTTATGACCCGGTATCTGCCACTGGCCAGGTTGCATCGGGTGCACAAATTTTATGTTTCACTACGGGTCGCGGATCTGCCTTTGGTTGCAAGCCGGCGCCGAGTATTAAATTGGCGACCAACAGTAAAATTTACACCCATATGCAAGAGGATATGGATTTGAATTGCGGCAAGGTGTCCGACGGTGAGATCAGCCTTGAAGAGTCGGGTCAGGAAATTTTTGAAGAAATTCTGGCGGTGGCGTCTGGTAAGCCAACCAAAAGCGAACTGCTTGGCTACGGCGATAATGAATTTATTCCGTGGAAAATTGGTGCGGTAGTTTGACTCCGATCTCTCCGCGCCATGGATTCCGTTATCTATTGCGAGACCGTCTGAGGCATGGATGCCGAAGTCGAGCCTACAGGGAAGTATTTACGGCGTGTCTCGAAATAGATAACGGAGTCCATAAGCCAAGCAGAATCACACGAATATAAAAAAGTACACCGAGGTCAATCAAAGAATTGGCCCGTCAAAAAGCCTGGTGTGAATCGGGTTTCTACAAAAAAGCAAGTCACTAGAAAGCAAATTACGGCAGTTTCATTCACATTGATGCAACCATTGATGGGCTATTGCATTGCCAAAAATTTGCCACTACTACAGAGGGCGACAAAAAAATGAAAATAGTTATTACAAAAGAACGGCGCGCGCATGAGCGCCGGGTAGCAGCGACACCCGATACCGTAAAAAAATTAATTGCATTGGGTTTTGACGTCGCCATCGAAAAAGATGCTGGTATTGCCAGCCGAATTGCCAACGAATCTTATCAAGACGCGGGCGCCAGTATCAGCGCTGATCTCGCTGATTTATTAGGCTCCGCTGATATCCTGTTAAAAGTTCAGCGCCCCCTTTTGGCGGGGGAAGGTGATGTTAATGAGCTTGCGCTGATAAAACGCGGCGCAATAATGATCGCGATGCTCGCTCCCTACGCCGATCCTGCTGCTATTAATCAATATGCCGAGGCAGGAATTACTGCGCTCACACTTGAATTTGTGCCGCGTATTACGCGCGCGCAGTCCATGGATGTGTTGAGTTCACAATCAAATTTAGCTGGTTATCGCGCTGTATTGGAAGCGATAAATGTTTACGATCGTGCGATGCCGATGATGATGACGGCAGCGGGAACTATTGCGCCCGCGCGGGTGATGGTGCTCGGTGCCGGTGTCGCCGGTTTGCAAGCAATTGCTACAGCAAAACGCCTGGGTGCAATTGTATCTGCGACTGATGTGCGCGCTGCATCTAAAGAACAAGTCGAAAGCCTTGGTGGAAAATTTGTGATGGTAGAAAGCGAAGAGGTTAAGAACGCTGAAACCGCCGGTGGTTACGCCAAAGAAATGAGCGATGACTACAAGCGCCGCCAGGCAGAGTTGGTTGCTGAAACATTAAAGAAGCAAGATATCGCCATCTGTACCGCATTAATTCCGGGGCGCAAAGCGCCGACGTTGATTAATGACGATATGGTGCACAGCATGCGCCCTGGTTCAGTGATTGTAGATCTTGCTGCCGAGCAGGGCGGCAATTGCACCCTCACCAAACCCGGTGAAGTGGTTGAGATAAACGGCGTAACGATTATTGGCTTGTTTAATATTCCCAGCCGATTGTCAGCTGACGCAAGTGCGCTCTACGCTAGAAATGTGTTGAATTTTTTAACTCCGATGATCAATGCCGATAAACAATTCAGTGTGAATTGGCAGGATGAAATTATTTCCGCCACGGTGCTCACGCGCGATGGTGTTGTCGTTCATCCTAATTTCAAACCGGCCAGCGCCGCTTAATCGGGAGTTAATCATGGAAGCCAATTTTGTTTCGCAATTATCAATTTTTGTATTGGCCATTTTTGTTGGCTATTACGTCGTCTGGAGTGTTACCCCCGCATTGCATACGCCGCTAATGGCGGTGACCAATGCTATTTCGAGCGTAATTATCGTCGGTGCAATTATTGCTGTTGGCCCTGACGGGATGAGTCTGTCCAAAGTGCTCGGCTTCTGCGCCATGGTGTTGGCATCGATCAATATTTTTGGTGGTTTCACCGTCACTCATCGCATGCTCGCTATGTATAAAAAGAAGAATAAAGTGGGGGAGAAATAATTATGTCGTCATTTAATGAAAGCCTGACTTCGCTCGCTTATTTGATTGCTGCGATCTTATTTATTATGGCACTGCGCGGATTGTCTTCGCCCGAGTCTTCGCGCAAGGGCAATATGTTTGGCATGCTCGGTATGTTGATTGCGGTAGTTACTACTGTACTGAGTCCCGCAGTAACTTCATATGGCTGGATTTTATCGGCATTGGCCATCGGTGCGGTAATCGGAATTTTTATCGCGCGCAATATTGCAATGACCGCAATGCCGCAATTGGTTGCCGCATTCCACAGCCTTGTTGGGATGGCGGCGGTACTGGTTGCAGGTGCGGCGTTTAGCAATCCTGCTGCATTTGGAATCTTGAACGCAGCGGGCGAAATTTATATTGCCAGCCGGATTGAAATGGGTTTGGGAGTGGTGATTGGAGCAATTACTTTTTCCGGATCAGTAATTGCTTTTACCAAGTTGCAAGGTTTGGTATCGGGCAAACCGATTGTGTTTGGTGGGCAGCATTTTATTAATGCCATTCTTGGTGCGGCCATTCTGGCGTTGATTGGTTATTTCTGTATCGACCAATCACCCTGGGTATTCTGGGGAATGACGGCGCTGGCATTTGTGATTGGTGTGCTGCTGATTATTCCGATTGGCGGCGCTGATATGCCGGTGGTGGTATCGATGCTCAATTCCTATTCGGGATGGGCCGCTGCGGGTATCGGATTTACTTTGCATAATGATGCACTGATCGTAACTGGTGCACTAGTCGGCTCGTCAGGGGCAATTCTCTCCTATATCATGTGCAAAGGCATGAATCGCTCATTCTTTAACGTGATCCTCGGTGGCTTTGGTGCAGATACTTCTGCCGCTGCTGCAGGAGCGAACGAAGAAGAGCGTCCGGTAAAACGCGGCAGTGCGGAAGATGCTGCGTTTATTATGAAAAATGCGGGCTCGGTAATTATTGTCCCTGGCTACGGTATGGCTGTGGCGCAGGCGCAACATGCGTTGCGTGAAATGTGCGAAGAATTGAAAAAAGCCGGAGTTAAAATCAGCTACGCAATTCATCCCGTTGCCGGCCGTATGCCGGGGCATATGAATGTATTGCTCGCCGAAGCCAATGTACCCTACGACGAAGTGTTTGAGCTGGACGATATCAACAATGAATTCCAGACGGCCGATGTTGCATTTGTCATCGGTGCTAACGATGTAACCAATCCTGCCGCAAAAACCAATCCGCAAAGCCCGATTTTTGGTATGCCGATTTTGGAAGTGGAAAAGGCGCGCACAGTATTATTTGTAAAGCGCTCTATGGCCTCAGGCTATTCGGGTGTGGAAAACGAACTTTTTTACAAAGATAACACCATGATGTTGTTTGGCGACGCCAAGAAAATGGTGGAAACCATTGTGAAAAATATAACCTGACGTGTGTTTGTAAACGAAGCTGTGGAGCTCCTGCTGGGTGCCCCTTCTTGAATTCAAGATCGGGCACTCCTTTTTAGTAGGTATTAATAGCAATCAAGGAAACTCCGGCTTCCCGTCATAGCGCTCATTCGGGCGCATGGCGGAAAATATTTTTTAGAGTTTCCCTCAATTAAATAGATGCATTTATGAAAATTGAACACTTTGCCATTAACGTAAAAGATCCCATCGCTATGGCGGCCTGGTATGTGGCGCATATGGGTTTAACTGTGGTGCGCAAACAGGATGGTGGTGCCAATACCCATTTTCTCGGCGATGACAGCGGTGATGTGATGTTGGAAATTTATAATAATCCGCCCGACCAGGTGCCCGACTACGCCAATATGAATCCGTTGCTGGTGCACTTGGCATTTGTGTGCGAAAACCCGATAGAAAAGCGTGCCGAACTGGAAGCGGTTGGGGCGAGCTTTGCGGAAGAGGTGCATATCAAAGATGGTTCGCATCTGGTAATGATGCGGGACCCTTGGGGGCTGGCAATCCAGCTGTGCAAGCGTGGCAATAAAATGTTGCGTTGTCAGCAGTAAAAAATATTTTATTATTTTCATGTGTATTGCGCAGGAGAATCCCGCGCAATACTAACAAGGCCTATGCGCCAAGTTCTTTATCAAAAATAGCCTTATCGATAATGGCACCGCGATGACGAATAATAATCCCGGCGCAGCGAATGCCCTGTTTGGCAGAGTCTTCGGGTGATTTTTTCAGCAGGCGTCCCGCTAAATAACCGGCATTAAAAGTGTCGCCGGCGCCGGTAGTATCAATTACGCCTTGTACCGGTGGAACCGGAACGCGAATTTCTGCATCGGGAGTAATGATAATTGCATCATCGGCGCCGCGCTTTAACACCAGCTCGGCAAGCGCAAATGATGCATAACGTTGCTTGCAGCCTTCAACGCTGTCATCGCCCCACAGGAGTTGTTCGTCATCGAGTGTCAACAGTGCGATATCGGTGTATTGCATGATTGAGAGCATCGCCTGTTGTGCTTCAAATTTGTCGCGCCACAAGCGCGGGCGGTAATTACTGTCGAATGCCACAATCACATCTTGCTGGCGTAACTTATGCAAACTGTTATACAAAAATTCGCGCGATTTCTCGCCGATAATCGCAAGGGTAATACCGCTCAGGTAAACACAATTGCAATTAACCAGTTTTTGGCAGAGCTGGTCAGCAGCTTCCTGCGATGCAAACAATTCGCGCGCCGGAGCCTCTTTCCGCCAGTAAAAAAATTCGCGTTCACCATCCGGCGTATTGCGAATGATGTATAAGCCAGGTGACCGGCCGGGTAATTGCTTGATCATGCCAGTACCAATTTTCTCATTGGCCATGCGCTGCATGATTTGCTCGCTATAAGGGTCTTCGCCGAGCTGGGTTACGTAATCAGTTTTTAAGCCCAGGCGTGCCATATACACAGAAGTGTTGTAGGTGTCGCCCGCAAATGATAAGGCCATAGTTTCACGGCCATTGTTGTCGTTGGTGGGAAATGGAGCCAGCTCCACCATGACTTCGCCAATTGCTGCTATGTGTGCCATTTGAATAATTCCGGGAGTGATTTTAATTGGTATTTAATGAAATTTGCTATTTTATAAAGCGGTGTTGGTTTGGTTTTTAAATCAATTTTTACATAAATAAAATCAGCGCAAAATATACCACTGTTGCGGATCGAAAAATAGAAATTTATCGGTAATATAAAAATTCGTTGCGATAAAAAAAATCGTTTTTTAGCGTGAATAATATGCCATGGATTTACAGACAGGTTTACAATGTTGGCCATTGTAAGCGTGAATATTTCTGTGTTGCAAAATCAACCCTGCTGGATTTTTCCAATGAACCGTTTGAATCAAAAGTTATTAAGTGATCTTCCGAAAGATATTATTCTGCCTGCGTATAACCGTACAGTGCTCAAGCCCGGCATTGTACATCTGGGGATAGGTGCATTCCATCGCGCGCACCAGGCGTTTTATACCGAGGCAGTATTGAATAAATTCGGTGGCGATTGGGGGATTGTGGGCAGCAGCTTGCGCTCCGCCAGTGTGCGCGACCAATTAGTGCCGCAAGACTGTCTCTACACTTTGGTGGAGCGCTCTGGTGATGGCGAAAAACTGCAAGTTATCGGCGCGGTATTGGATACCCTGGTTGGTCCGGAAAATCCTGCCGCACTGGTTGAGCAAATGGCCAGCAGCAATATTAAAATTGTTTCCCTCACCATTACCGAAAAAGGCTATTGCCACGATCCCGCAACCGGCAATTTAAACCTTGCACATCCGGATATTATTCACGACCTTGAGTGTCTTGATCGCCCCGTATCAGCCATCGGTTTCCTTGTTGCGGCATTAAAGCAACGCTTTGATAAACATCAAAAGGCCTTCACCTTGCTCAGCTGCGATAACTTGCCCAACAACGGTGAAGTATTGGAAAAGGTCATAACCCAATTTGCAGCAAAAATTTCACCGGAATTTTCCGCCTGGATTAAAGCCCATGCCACTTTTCCCTGCACCATGATTGACCGCATAGTGCCTGCTACTACCGACGATGATCGCCGCGATATTGAAGCGCGCCTGAGCATAAATGGTGAGAGCGTGCGCGATGAGGGCATGGTGGTATGCGAACCATTTACCCAATGGGTTGTGGAGGATAAATTTGCCGACGGTCGCCCCGCGTGGGAAAAGGTGGGTGTGCTTCTGGTCGACGATGTGCGCGTGTTTGAAAAAATTAAATTGCGGTTATTAAACGGTGCGCACTCCACCATGGCTTACACTGGCTACCTCTCCGGGTTTCAATATATCAGCGAAGTGATGGAGCAGCCGGCATTTGTTAATTTAGTAAAAACGTATATGGCGCGCGAGGCGGGCGAAACGGTTATTGCTCCGGCGGGATTTGATATCGAGGCCTATAAGCAGCAATTGCGTGAACGTTTTTCTAATAAAGCGTTGAAACATCGCACCTGGCAAATTGCAATGGACGGTTCACAAAAATTACCGCAACGGTTATTGGAAACCCTGCGCGAGCAATTAGCGGGCAATGGGCATATTGATATTTTATGTTTGGGTGTGGCTGCCTGGATTCGCTACGTGTCGGGAGTTGACGAAAAAGGTGTAGCAATTGAAGTTTCTGACCCGCTCGCAAAAGAACTGCGTGCGGCCTGCGATGCAAATCAAGGTGATCCCGCAGGTATGGTAAAAGCGGTAGTTGGTATCCAAAAAGTATTCGGTACGGATTTGATCAACGAAGCTCGTTTTGTTGCAACGACTACTGAATGGCTTGAGCGATTTTATGTCAAAGGTGTTTTGGGATCGGTACAGGATGCATTTAAATAGACGCGTATTTCTCAACATATATTCCCAAGCGGAGCTTGGGGCCGGGGGATAACGCGGTTTGATTTTTCTTGTTCCCAAGCTCCGCTTGGGAATGCAGGTTTCTCTCATTGCCCTTCATTATGAATATAGAGATAAGATAATGGTTGTTCGTTCGGCGTATTTCCTTGGCTCTTTTTTTTCAGTAATGCTGGTTATCGCTGGTTGCGCGCATCATCCCCAATCCCGCTATGAAGCATGGGTTGATCCCGCTGGGAAACCGGTTGCTAATCGTTTCACCAGCATCCAGGCAGCACTCAATGCGGCTCCTTCAGCATCAATAACGCCTTATAAAATACATATTGTTGCCGGCGATTATTACGAAAAACTGAATATCACCAAACCCAATATTCACTTGATAGGCGAAAACGCCAGGACCACACGAATTTATTACGATGTCTACGCGGGAAAAAGTTATGCAGAGGGAAAAACCTGGGGCACACCTGGTTCGGCGACCGTAACTATTCACGCGGCAGATGTCCAACTGCACCAGCTCACCATCGAAAATTCTTTTGATTTTTTGCGTAATGATGCACTTGCTAACGATGATGCAAAACGGATTGCACATTCCCAGGCAGTGGCACTGTTTTTAGATGCAGGCAGTGACCGGGTTTTGGTGCGCGATTCAATATTGCTCGGTTATCAGGATACCTTGTTTGTTAATTCAGGCCGCAGCTGGTTTGATAAAAGTATCATTGCCGGCAATGTCGATTTTATTTTTGGTAAAGGCAACGCGCTTTTTACCGATTCGGAAATCCACACGCTCGAGCGTGGTAAACCGAATGATCCCTATGGCTATCTAGTGGCTCCCTCCACACAAATTGCGGACGAGTTTGGTTTAACTTTTATTGACTGCAAGCTCACCCGTGCTGAGCTTGTGCCGGATAATTCGGTTCCCCTTGGCCGCCCCTGGCATCCCACTACCCAATTTGTCGATGGTCGCTATGCCGACCCCAACGCAATTGGCAAGGCCGTATTTATTAATACCTGGATGGATTCGCATATTACACACGATGGCTGGTATTCCATGAATGGTACCGCCAAAGACGGAACCAAAATTCCTTTTTTACCGGGGGATGCGCGGTTTTTTGAATTTAATAGTATTGGCCCAGGTGCAGCGATTAATAATAAGCGTCGCCAGTTAAGCGACGCAGAAGCAAAAAATTATACGCGCGAAAAAATATTAGGTGATTGGCAAGCAGAATAAAATTTCCGAGGAGTGTAAATAACCTAAACACCTGTCCACTTCATTCGCAGAACCTAGAATTACTGCAACGCGTTCATGCAATTGTTGCGGTTGGATATCCAAAATACGCTGCTGTTCACTCCAACCTTTTCCACCTGCATTTTCGATCAAGAGCGACATGGGGTTGGCT
>JAJQJO010000099.1 GCA_021323495.1 Cellvibrio sp.
TTGGCGATGCCATCTTTGGATTGGGTCGGTAAGGATTCAGTCGCCAACCAGCGGTTCACGAAATCGCTCAACAAGAGTTTGGTGTTAGCCGCATTGAGCAGGGTCGCTGCTTGCTGGCGAATACCCGCCGCTGTGTTCAGGTTGCCATTGGCCGCCGCAGTTAACAGAGCTGCACTTGGCGTGCTGCCAGTCAGGGTATAGCTGAGGTAGGTCGCCATCTCGTAACCGGTGAGCTTGTACACATTGCCGCTGGAGAGTTCACCCACTTCCGAGCGATACAGGAATTGGGGCGACGACAGCATCACCGCCAGTGCCAGTTCCATACCTTCTGCCTGGGTGCGTGCGCCGGTAGTGCCGCGCGCAAGGCCGGTATAGGTGGTGACTTCTGTCGGCGTTAACGGGCGACGGAAGATTTTCGGTGCCAGATCGCTAACCAGCTTGTCGGCACATGTGGTGTTAGCGGTACTTGGTGTACAGGCCAATACGGCACTCCAGCGAGTGGCTACGTTAGCGGCAATACGCTCGGCGTTGGATAAATAGCTGGAATAACGGCTCTTATCGATCTGCACGGTATTGTTGTTAACGAACGCACCTGAGATGAAATCATCCGGCAGGCTGGCGAGCAGATCGGTCTGATAGTTCACCAGGTCACGCACCGAACGTTGGTATTCCGCTTTGGTCAACAAACGCAGGGTGCGTTGGCCATAGCTTGGTGCGGTCGATGGGCAAGAGAACGCCGTTGCTGGTCTATCGGGTACGCCATCACTTGGCCTGCGCCAGGTGAAAATGTAGGCTTCCAGATCTGCCGCACATTGGCCAATGCAAGAGCCTTCGTTACCCAATGGCATCCAGGTGGCGATAAAGTCGCGCAAGGCAAGATCGCGGTTGTCGTTGGTATGGCGATAAACAGCGCGATTCGGATTCAGCGGATTGGCTACTACAGTACCGTTTGCATTCTTCTCGCCATCCACGCCGTGACAGCCGACACAGCCTCTTTGCGTCCAGAGGGTAGCGCCGTTGACCGCATTACCGACCAGTGGGCGAGCGCTGCTGGAACTGCCGGAACTAATAGAACTTGCGCTCTTGCTGGACGAGCTTACGGATGTTGCCGAGATACTGCTGACCGAAGAAGCTGAAGCGCCAACGCCGGTATAAATCATTGTTAGTGATGCGGTAGCGGCAGCCGGAGTGCTGTCGGTGTAGCTGATGACTTTGTAGTCATAGCTGCCGGAAACAGTCAGCTTATCGAGAAAACTCCCCGTGTTGGCAGCATTGTTATTGGCGGTAGCCCAGCGGCCATCTACACCTTTACGACGTACCAAAAAGCCGGTTTCGCTAGCGCTGGCATCCGCCCAGTTCAGGTTGATTGCACCGGTGGCGTTGCTCACAGTACCGCTCAGGCTGATCGCTGCATCAGGTGCAGTGGCCAAGCTGATGGCGGGAACATTGGTGGGGTTATCACGGCTCAGCAACAGCTTGAAGTAAACCGGTACTTTCTCGCCCACAGTCGATAATCCCGCCACGACGCGTAGCGCTTCCACTCCCGCATTCAGATCGAAATCAGTCGAGTTGATCACGATGGGTCTGCGCGGGGAAAAGCTGACGCTGTTATTGGCGTGCTTGACCACCAGTGCATCGAACACCACTGGCTTGACGATCCCATGTAGTACGAGATTGCCGGTTACGCTTTGTACGCGAGTGCTACCAGCGGCCATTGCATCGATCGCGGCCAGGTCGAGTTGGGTGGTGAAATGCATGCTGGGCAGATAACCGGATTCAAATAACAGGCTCTGCATGCGGGTATTGCGGATATCCACACCGGTGCTGATGCTGGCCAGCGGAATACTCAGGGTCGCCTGGCCATTAGCCGCAACAGTTCCCTGCAGTTGGGTGAAGGTCATGTTCTCTGGTGTTTCGACACCAGCAGTGCTTTTCTTCACGGTCGTAAAATGGAACGTCGAGTTGGGGCTATCAAGTAACCAGCGTGCTGCAACCACAGGAACACTGCTACTGCTGCCAGCGGTTGAAGTGCTGCTCCGGCTGCTGTTACTGCTAGCGGTGATGGTCACACTACTGGCACTACTTGCGCTGCTAATACTGCTGGCCGCACCACCACAGCTTGCACCGTTCAGGGTGAAAGCGGTTGGTATGGCACCCGGGTTAGTGGCGATCAAGCCGAAGGCAACCGAGGCATTGGTGGCGAGGTTGCCGTTGTAGCCGACATTCTTCACGCACACATTTTTACCGGTTTGGGTATAAGTCCCCTCCCAGAGTTGTGACACCGTATCGCTACCGGCATAAGTCCAGCAGAGTTCCCAGCTGGTTTTAGCCGCACTGGTATTGGTGAGGGTTACTTTGTACTGGGCGCCTGCGCCCCAGTTATTTTCAGTTTGGAAATTTACACTACAAGCGCCTTGCGCCAGAGCGGTGCCAGAGGCCATAAGCCCGAAGGCGAGCCCGCTGGACAGCAGCGATAGTTGCAATAATTTTTTCATCATAATTTCTCTCTATGCTTCATCCAATTAACGGGCGTCAAAGACGAGCGCAAAGTCCACCGGAACGGCGACACTGATCGAGGCAATACCGACTGCCGCGCGGAGGGCTTCCACACCATTGGTGAGCGAGTAATCACCGGCTTTAACGAGCACCGGCGCGAGGCTTTGCACGAGAATGCGTGAGGCGGACAGCTTTTGTACCGAGACCCTGGTGGTAATCGCACCGGTCACACCGTGCAGGTTGAGGCTGGCAGAGATGTCAGTCGCAGCCAGTTGGCCGACAGTCAGGCTGCTGATCAGGTTGGCCGGTATGGCGACTGTCACAGTAGCGGTTGGATAAGTTGCTGTTTCGAATAACAGATCGCGCATCCGCTGGTCGCGCAGGGCGACACCGGTGTTGACTGTGTTCAGGTCGATGGCCAGGGTCGCTACGCCGGCCCCGCTGATATCGCCACTGATAGCCGTGAAGTTGTGCACTTCGAGGTTATGGGTATTTTTGGTGGTGGCGAAGTTGAGGTACGAGTCGGTGGTGTTAAGTGTCCAGGCTGCGGTCGCTACTGATGAGGATGACGACGAGACCGAGCCGGGTATTGAACTACTGCTCGGAGCGATGGAGCTGGGGCTGCTCGAGCGGGACGAGCTGCTCACCGAAGTGCTAGTGGAACTGGTCGATGAGCTGCTGGTTGTACCGCACAGATTGCCGGTCAGGACCGGAACTTCTGCCGCTGCCGCTCCCTTGGTTCCCTGGAAACCAAAGGTGACACTTTGGTTGGGCTGGATGGTGCCATTCCAGCCGGCGTTTTTGACGGTGTAAGGGTTAGTGCCGCTAAACGTGGCGTCGTAACCGCCAGTGACACGGTTGTCGCCCGCGTATTGCCACGCGAGGTTCCAACTGCTGACTGCTACAGCAGTGTCATTGGTAACTTTGACCGAGGCGGTAAATCCTGTGCTCCATTGGCCGGATACCTGGTATTGGCAGGCGGCGTGAATGTGGGTGGACACTGTGGCAAGAGCGAGTGAAAACCCGAGCGCGCAGAGGGAGCGTGTCAGTGCTCCCGTCGGGCGAGGGTCCTTCGCTGAGGCGTTTAAGCTACTCATAGTTCTTCCTCAAGATGAGTGCCGATTGGCTCGGCAGCTTTTCCAACGGACTTCAAGGCACCGGATATGCCCTTGCGTCAGGCGTTATTGTTAGTTAAGCCCTGGCGCGTAAAGCTCGTCGTAAAGCGTGTTATAGGAGTTGATCCCCAATGCATGGCGCAGCAGTGCCCAAATCGGAATAGGCATGCTATCGACACAAAAGGATCGGGTTTGGCGAGTGCTCGGAAATAGTTTTAACGGCCATCTTGGTGTGGCCCTATTGTTTTTTTATCTTTTATTTATCGGATAAAAACTATTTTG
The DNA here is from genome assembly GCA_021323495.1 of Cellvibrio sp. Taxonomy (GTDB): domain Bacteria; phylum Pseudomonadota; class Gammaproteobacteria; order Pseudomonadales; family Cellvibrionaceae; genus Cellvibrio. Next base: position 3,894 of record JAJQJO010000099.1, read on the forward strand.
GTAGAGGCGTAACGTGGTTGCTAACATCTTGTTTTATAAGTGATGTTTGCGCGGAGATTATTCTTTTCGGAAAGAAAAAGTAATTGCAGAAAATGCGTAAAGAAGTGTTTTGTGACGTATGCACGGAATTAGTGGGCAGGTGCCTTAAAGTCGAACTTGTACACTGAAATGGAAAAATTTTCGCACCAGGTAAGAAAAATTCCCGTACCTGGTGCGACCGGTTTCCGTACCCGGATGCGTCGATTCAAGTTGCTAAAGGTTAGCTTTCCATATTGAAATCGTAAGTCATGCCTTGGCTTGGCTCCTGCAAATAATGCCCCTGGATGTAATGCGCGCCTGCTTGCCAGAGGGTGGATAACACACTCGCATTTTCTACAAACGGCACCAGGGTTATCTTGCTTTCGCTGTTGAGCTTTTCGATCAGTTGAATCAGCGTCTCCGGGCTCTCGTTGTTGTTTTGGATATCGGTGGTAAAGGAGCCGTCCACCTTGATCATGGTGGCGGGGATATGGGCGAGCGTATTAAATGGATTCAGCGAGCAGCCAAAGTTGCTGATGGCAAAACTGGTTTTAAGTTTTTCCAGCCCCTCGGCAAAATTTTTCGCGGCGTTAAGGTGGTTGGTGACATCGATTTCCTGCGCCTGGAACACAATCGAATCGGCACTGAGTTTGGCGGCTTTAAAAGCGACTGCGAGCCAGGGGATAAGCGATTCATCGCACAGCGATTGACGGCCAATATTGACAATCAATTTGGTTTTATTGCCCTTGGCGCGATGCTGCGACAGCATTTTGATCGATTCGAGAATCACCCAGCGGTCAATTTTGGTGGCGACGCTCATGTTGGCGGCAGCTTCCAAAAAGTGGTTGGGCGAAATTTCATTGCCCTGTTCATCCACCATGCGCAAATACACTTCGTAATACTCTTCGTCCGAACCACGCAGGCTGATGATCGGTTGGAACAGCAGGCGGAAGCGATCATTAGACAGTGCATGCTGGATAGTGGCGGGGATATCGATCTTGATGTCGGTCTTGGGTGCATCCGGCTCAAACAACATGGCGCAGTTGCCGCCTTTGGAATTGATTTTTTCCATGGCGGAGCGCGCTTGCTCGATCACGGTATTGGTATTGGTCGTGGTTTCATTAATCAACGAAATACCGATACTGCAGGTGATTTGCAGGGTTTTGTGATCGATCTCGACAATGTGCCCTTCAAGGTCTTTACAGAGTTGCAGGGCGCGGTTAACCGCCGCATCGGCTTTGACATTGGATGAAATGATCGCAAACGTAGAATCGCTCAGGCGGGCAATAATATCGCTGGTATTGGCCTTGGCGCGCAGCAAGGTGGCTATATCAATCAGTGCCAGGTCGGCGCCCGTCATACCAAAAATGTTTTTGACGCGCTCGCTGAATTTATCCAACTCGATATAAAACAGGCAGTAATACTGTTTTTCATCCACGGTATCGATGATGTGGTCGAGCTGATTGAGGACATATTGGCGGTTGTAGACGCCGGTGACCAGGTCCTGCCATTTGATTTGTTTAAGTTGCGCTTCCAATTCCTCATTGTTGGCGGTGCTGGCCGTACCCATAGCCGCGCGCGCAAGGAATTGGATGCAGGGCTCTTCGTCATAAGTGACCAGTGAGACTTCAAGGGCAACATGGGTCTCTTCGCCTTTTTGGGTCAGGCCGGTAAAACCAAGCGAACTGGATTCAGCTTCTTCGCCTTTAAAGGTGAAATCCTTGAGGAAGTTTTTCAGGCGCACCTGATCCTGGCTGGCCACCATATCCATAATCGGCATGGCTTCAATATCTTCTTTATTCTGGTAGCCGAAGAGCTCGGCAAAGGATTCGTTGGCGTAGAGATAGAGGCCATCCTGGATAAACGCGATGGCATCGCGCGAGCTGTCGAGTAATTGCTGGCTGCGGCGCTCCGCCTCGCGAAAGCGGCGGTCGGTATTGCGGCGCGCCTGGCGCTGTTCGCGGTTGGCCAGTTCGCGGTCAATCACCAGCAGCAAGTGTTGGTCATCGTCGAGATTGACTACATCGGCGGCGCCGATACGCAGGCCTTCTACTACCGCAAAGGGATTTTCATCCTCGTCATCTTCATATTGCAGGATTACCGGGACGTCTTTGTTGAGGCGGCGGATTTGTTTGATGGCAGTTTGCGGGTTTGGGGAAGCGGTGTTGCTATTCCCGATCAGCAAATCCCAGCTTTGTTCTTGCAAAAGTTTGACAAGCGCTTCTTCACTTTCGACATGTTGGGCGCGGCAGGGATGGCCGGAAGCATGCAGCATACTAATCAAGCGTTCGGCTTCCGAGCGCTGATTATTCAGGATCAGGAGGCGGATGGTATCGTTAGTCGTCATATATCTTCTATCTAGTCAGGCGATGGTCAGGGCTTCGCACGTTTTTGACTATAGCGCGTTTTTTTGCGCACGAGTTCGTTCGAGTGTTTTGTTGTAGCGAACCTTAGGTCCTTTTTGTCGAATTTCGTGACAGGAGTTTGCCGATAAGCCGAAAAACTCTACCTTGCGTCGCCATTTACTTGTCTTGGCGCAGGATTTTGTCCCCGCCGCAGTAGGTTCCTTGAGCGGGCTATATTACTGAATTCATTGGGTCGCTCAACCTGTCATGTAATTTATGCGATCTGGTCGAGGCTTTTGTGGATCAGTTCGCACTAACGTCCCTGGAGTCTGGGCGATTTATTCCCAGACTGAGTCAAAATCGTCCTTGCTGTTCCTGGTTTCAGGTTTGGCGGTGACCAGTTCGCGAAAACCAAACTGGCTAAACGCGCCAGTGGCAAACAGCCGCTGGGTAAGTTGGACGGACTTCCCCCCATCGTTGGCAACCCCTGCCTGGCTTTGGGTATACAGGCGCGCTTTACCGTATTCGTGGAATGAGATCGCATTGGTAATCAAACTGGGAGGCTGGTTAACCGCGCGTAATTCGGGAATTTGCAGGGCGCGCAGATACTCCGCAAACCCACCGGTTTTGTGCACCGCAGCAAGCCCCACCGGAATAGCGTGGGGCGCAAGGATCTGGATACCCAGTTGGGTTGCGCCTTTGATCTGGTGCGCCCAACGCACCACCCCGATCGACCATTTATTACGCCCGTATTCGCGCAAGCCAAGCAGTTCCCCGGCGCGCACTTGCACCGGGATCTCACTGCGCCATTCCAGGCCGTAGCCGCCGGGGCTGCGGTCCATCAAGGGCACGGTAAAAACTGGATGTTGCCCTTGATAATTATCTTTTTCCTGGGATTTGATGGTCTTTTCAATATTAATCGTAGGCAGTGCGTTGCCATCAAATGCGGTACCGACAATATCAAAAGCATCACCCCAGGGATCGTCGGCTTTTTTGGTCTCAGCCGTTTTCAATTGCACGCCACGTTTCTGGTAGATGGCGCCTTTTTCCTGCACACCAGCCATGACATTGCTCTGGTTTAGAAAGAGGTTGAATGGTTGCTCATCGGCCAGATGGAAATGGATGTTGGTAAGGCCGACCGTCACTTCGATTTCAGCATCGACATCGTGTCGCTCAAAACTGCGCAATGCCAGATGGCTCCAGGCCTGTGCCAGATGTTTGGTCAGCGCGGCCGATAAGTTGAGTTGGTTGCGCTGGCTAACTCCTGCATCGACTCCTTCATTGCCGAATTTTTGCTGATCTTGCAATTTGTCTACCAGATGGCTGGTGCGGATTTCCAATGGCGGTTGTGCACCGGGATTACTTGCCGGGCGCCAGTGCGATTTATAAAAGGGGGGGCGGTTCCCATCGGTAAGTACGACAAAAAGATTTTCTTTGCCCGCGGGACTATAAATGTCCAGTTCGGCCAGGGGCGCCAGCGATTCCAATAAGTTATAGGTGCCTTCAATTTCATCCTGGCGCAATTGGTTGGGGCGTGCCGTAGCGAGCAAGAGTATGCGCAGATAGGTGTTGTGGATAGTTTGTAACCCCTGGTGATGGGGCAGTTTGTCCTCGACCGGCGATTGCTCCAACCCAAGGGTGCAGGCCAATTGATAGAGCGCATGTACCTCTGCCCAGATCTGGTTGGAGATAGGTAGATAAAGTTGGTATGAACGCAGTAGCAATAACCCCAATGCAGTCAGTGACCGTTGGATAACAAGCGCTTGTTGGGCCTGCCGGCCTTCTTTGGTATCGGCAGCTGCGCAGAGCTCGCGCACAACGGCGAGGTAACTATTCAGGAAATGTTTTTGTATCGCTTGGGCAACGGTGGCCGTTTTCAGGGCCGCTTCCGGCAATATCAACGGCTGGTTCAAATATTTCAGCGCGAGGCCGCCCAGGGTTTGATGAACGGGCACGCGCAGCAATTCAAGGATCGCGAGCCGATTGTCGCTGCCGGTGCGCAAGCGGCTAATTTCATGGACGGCGGTATAGAGTTGGGAGCTGACCTGCTGAGCCTGGGTCAATGGCAGGCTTTGCAACCAGAGTTTGACCTGCGCTTCTTTATTTCCGCTGCAAAAGCTGAGCTGTGCCAAATCCTGTGTTGGCACTATCAATTTCTTCAGCAGTAATTGGATCTCTGTTTCCTGGGTCATTAAAAATGCCATTGGCCGATCATTGGTTATAACTACGTAGTTGAATATAGACGACTTTAGATCATTTGGTCTGATTGGCGAGGCGTGGGCGACCTTGCCAGTAGTCGGTTGGTCAACTAAAAGCCGGGTAAAATATCGTTATTGCTGTTTTTTGGTGCGATATTGCGTGTTTACTTATTGGTTTGGAAGTATTGCGCCAAGGTGTGTTGCACCAATCAAAAACAAACCTGTGCCCACCATCCTGAAATATGCGTTTTGATGGAGCAAAAATAATAAAGTGATGCGTTAGGAGATTATATGTTGCGTCAGTTCAATAGCCTTTGCTGACCGAAAATGTTTATCTAAATCAACATGTTATAAACTATATTTCGGTCTGGTCAAGTGTTTTTAGGCGAACAATATCCTCTTGGCTGTTACTGGCATACCGCTTGCTAAACCCCTCCCAATGAGGAGTTGCAAGCCTATGTCAGAATCTGCGGTTAAAAAAGATGATAAAAACGCTGGTCAATCAGTGCGTTCAGTGTGTCCTTACTGCGGTGTTGGCTGCGGAATGGTGCTGGAAACTGATGGCAAAAAAATAATCAAAGTCAGCGGCGATAAAAACCATCCCGCCAATTTTGGCCGCCTGTGCACCAAAGGCCAGACCAGCGCCCAGGCGCTGACCAATTCTGGCCGTATGGAATCGGCCTTCGTGCGCAGCGAGCGCAACCGCGATCCAGTCAAAGCGCCCATGGCGCAAGCGATTAAAACTACCGCCAAACGTTTGCGCGAAATCCTCGACCGTCATGGTCCCGATGCAATCAGTTTTTATGTCTCGGGGCAGATGTCGATTGAATCCCAATACCTCGCCAATAAACTCGCCAAGGGTTTTTTACGCACCAATAATATCGAATCCAACTCGCGCTTGTGTATGGCGAGCGCGGGTGCCGGTTATAAACTTTCGCTCGGCTCGGATGCACCGCCCGGTTCCTACCAGGATTTTGACCACAGCGATTTATTTTTGGTGATCGGCGCCAACATGGCCGACTGCCATCCGATTTTATATCTGCGCATGATGGATCGCGTCAAAGCCGGTGCGAAATTAATTGTGGTTGATCCGCGCCGCACCACCACAGCGGATAAAGCTGATCTGTATTTACCTATCAAGCCGGGCACCGATCTCGCATTTTTAAATGGCCTGTTATTTTTGCTGCACAAAAATGGCAAAACCGACACCGACTTTATCGCCAACTATACCCAGGGCTGGGAAAGCTTCCCGGAATTCCTGGCGGATTACACGCCGGAAAATGTGAGTGATATTACCGGTATTTCAATCGAATCCCTGCTTGAAACAGCGGAGCTGATCGGCCGCGCGCCCGAGTTTATGACCTGCTGGACTATGGGCTTGAACCAAAGCACCCACGGTACCTGGAACACCAATGCAATTTGCAATTTGCACCTGGCGACGGGAAAAATTTGTCGCCCTGGTAGCGGCCCTTTTTCCCTCACCGGCCAACCCAATGCCATGGGTGGCCGCGAGATGGGATATATGGGGCCGGGCTTGCCCGGCCAGCGCACATTATTGGTTGAAAAAGATCGCGAATTTATTGAACACATGTGGGGTGTCGCACCAGGCAGCATCAGCACCAGACTGGGTAAAGGCACGGTTGATTTATTTGAGCGCATGGCAGCGGGCGACGTAAAAGCCTGCTGGATTATTTGCACTAATCCGGTGGCGTCGGTACCTAATCGAAAAATAGTGATTGAGGGTTTACAAAAAGCCGAACTGGTTATTGCGCAGGATGCCTTCCTCGATACCGAAACCAACCGCTACGCCGATATTTTATTGCCCGGTGCTCTATGGGCTGAAGCCGAAGGGGTAATGATCAATTCCGAGCGCAATATTACGCTGATGCAGGAAGCGGTGAATCCACCCGGCGAGGCGATGGCAGATTGGGAAATCATTGCGCGCGTTGCCTGTGAGATGGGTTTTAGTGAAGGATTCAGTTTTAATTCGGCCGCTGACGTGTTTGAAGAAATCAAACAAAGTTACAATCCCAAAACCGGTTACGACCTGCGCGGTGTAAATTACGCGCGGTTACGTGAAGCTCCCTTACAATGGCCTTGCGCCGATGAAACCTCCACCCGCAATCCAATCCGCTATTTAAATACCGGTACCAACCAACCATTAAAAATAATTGATGATGGCAGTGTGCCTTTATTGCAATTCGCAACTGACTCCGGCAAGGCCGTTTTTCACGCGCGCCCCCAC
>JAJQJO010000441.1 GCA_021323495.1 Cellvibrio sp.
AAAACCATCAGGGTGATCGCGATGAGCATCTACCCACCATGCACGGTTTCGATGAATTCCTCGGCAGCCTCTACCATCTCAATGCGGAAGAGGAACCGGAGAATCGGGATTATCCAAAAGACATGAAACTGCCTAACGGCAAAACCTTTCTCCAGCAATTCGGTCCGCGCGGCATCATCAAATCAACGGCTGATGGCAAGGGCGGGCAGACTATTGAAAGCCTGGGTGCCCTGACCAAAAAACGCATGGAGACTATTGATGATGAGACCATGGCCGCTGCCAAGGAATTTATCACTCGCCAGGTCAAGGAAGGCAAACCTTTCTTCTGTTGGTGGAATGGTACCCGTATGCATTTTCGTACCCACGTGAAATCCGAACACATCGGTCTTTCCGGGCAAGATGAATACGGTGATGGTATGGTCGAGCACGACATGCACGTAGGTGAGTTACTGAAGCTGATTGATGAACTCGGTGTTGCCAATAACACCATCGTCCAATACTCGACCGACAATGGCCCGCACTACAACACCTGGCCGGATGCCGGTACAACGCCTTTCCGTGGCGAGAAGAATTCCAACTGGGAGGGTGCATTCCGGGTTCCTGCGTTTATTCGCTGGCCGGGCCATTTCCCTGCGGGCGTGACGCTCAACGGTATTGTGTCCCATGAAGACTGGCTGCCAACCTTTGCCGCTGCTGCCGGTGCACCCGACGTAAAAGAAAAGTTGCTCAAGGGCGCATCCTATAATGGCCGCAGTTACAAAAATCACATTGATGGTTACAACCAGCTCGATTATCTCTCGGGCAAAGTAACCGAATCGCCACGTAAAGAATTTATTTATGTAGGCGATGACGGTGCGGTAATGGCCATCCGTGTAGGCGATTGGAAGGCAATCTATCTGGAGAACCGCGCAGAGCAATTGCAAGTGTGGCGCGAGCCGTTAGTGCATTTGCGTTTGCCTTTGTTGTTCAACTTGCGCCGCGATCCGTTCGAAAAATCCCAACACAATTCCAACACCTATCATGATTGGATGATTGATCGTGCGTTTGTATTGATTCCCCTGCAAGCAGTTGCCAGCAAGTTCCTTATGACTTTGAAGGATTATCCGCCTAGCCAGAAGCCGGGTGACTGGAGCCTTGATTCACTTGAGAAACAAATTAAAAGCATGACACCAAGCCAATAAATATTTAGTCGATATTAGTTTGGTTAAATCAGGGAGCTGCATTCAGCGGCTCCCTTTTTATTGAGCAAGAGGATTTTGCTATGAATAAATTTTTGTACGCAATCACCGTTTTATTGTTCACCGCCAATACATTTGCTGCTGATGTTCTGCCCTCCTGGAATAACACCCCAACCAAAAAATCGCTCGTTGAATTTGTGGCGAAGGTAACCAAAGCCGGCTCTGCTGATTATGTTGCCCCCGCCCAGCGCATCGCGGTATTTGATAACGATGGCACCCTCTGGGCAGAACAGCCGTTCTATTTTCAGGCCCTGTTTGCCTTTGATCGGGTCAAAGCGCTTGCGCCTTCCCATCCTGAATGGAAAACCCAAGAGCCGTTTGCCTCGGTACTTAAGGGTGATATGGCCGGTGCGTTGGCAGGCGGGGAAAAAGCGCTGGTGGAACTGATAATGGCGACCCACGCCAATATGACCTCCGAGGAATTTTCTTCCATAGTGCGCGAGTGGGTCACTACCGCCAGACATCCAAAAACGGGTCTGTTATACAAAGAAATGGTGTATCTACCCATGTTGGAAGTGCTCGATTACCTGCGCGCCAATGGTTTTAAAACGTTTATCGTTTCCGGTGGTGGTATCGAATTTATGCGGGTATTCAGCCAGGAAGTGTATGGTGTCCCGCCCGAGCAGGTGATTGGCAGCAGCATCAAAACCAAATTTGAATTGCGCGATAATGTTCCGGTGTTGGTGCGTTTGCCGGAAGTTAACTTTATCGATGATGGCGCGGGCAAACCGGTGGGCATTATCCAACACATTGGCCAGCGTCCGATTGCCGCCTTTGGTAATTCCGATGGTGATTTACAAATGCTGCAATGGACTTGTGCAGGTGCGGGCGCGCGTTTTTGTTTGATTGTTCACCACACCGATGAAAAGCGTGAATGGGCTTATGACCGCAAATCCCCTATCGGTAAATTGGACAAAGCATTAGATGAGGCGACTGCTAAACATTGGACAGTGGTTGATATGAAAAACGATTGGAACAGCATGTTTCCAGGGAAAAAATAATCAATGTACAAAGTGTGGGTGTTGGCGGCTTTGCTGCTTGTTGGTTGTGACAATAACAAGGGTGGGACGACTCCCAACCAAACTGTAAACCCGGCAACATCTGCCAGCGCGGCGGGGGGGAACTCGGTGGAAGGAAACGCAGGCCAGCCTGCGTCTCCTCCGCTTCCATCCACCACTACAACTCCACGTGCGACAGTTACCAATCGCTATGCCGGGGTTGAACAGTGCGCTGGTTGCCATCAGCAACAGGCCAAAGACTGGCAGGGTTCGCATCATGATTTAGCGATGCGCGAACCCACCGCCGAGATGGTGAAGGGCGATTTCAACAACACCCGCTTTGATTACTTCGGCACCGTCTCGACCTTCTATAAAACCGGCGATAAATACTTCGTGCGCACCGATGGCCCCGACGGCAAGTTGCAGGATTTTGCCATCAGCTACACCTTCGGCGTTTATCCGTTACAGCAATATCTGGTCGCCTTTCCCGGTGGGCGTTTGCAGGCGCTAGGTATTGCCTGGGATACCCGCCCCAAAGCCGAAGGCGGGCAGCGCTGGTTCCATTTGTATCCCGATCAAAAGTTGACATACAAAGATGATCTGCACTGGACTGGCCGTTCGCAAAACTGGAATTTTATGTGCGCCGAATG
>JAJQJO010000100.1 GCA_021323495.1 Cellvibrio sp.
GTATTTAAGAACCATCCGAATGAACCAAGCAATGTGCAGCAAGCATCAGTTAATATTGTCGATAAAAAACATGCCTCTACTGAAACATTACCCGAGGTAATGAAGGTGGCAGATGAGTGGTACAACTACCGCGATATGTATGAATTTATCAATGTGGTCGCCAAGGTCGATGAATCGACCTATCAAGGCGGTGAACACAATCATGACCACCCCATTTCCTGGTACCACGATTACGATGGTGGCCGCGCCTTTTATACCGGGATGGGGCATACCAGTGAAATATTTTCCAATCCGGAATTTTTACAACATCTTCTCGGTGGCATGACTTACGCGGTAGGTTTAAATCACCGCACCGGTTTCAAACCGCGTCTGGATTTCACCAAATCCAGGCCGGAACCCAATCGCTTCGTTAAAAAAACCTTGACGGAAAATCTGGATGAACCGGTGAAGCTGGCATTTTTCCCCAATGGTGATGCCTTGATTGCATTGCGCCCCGGTGCGTTCCAGCGGATCGATTACAAGACCAATCAAATCAGTGACGCAGGTAAATTATCTGTTGCTTACGATAAATTTCAGGAGTGGGGCTTGGTCGGTGTGGCAGTTGATCCGGATTTTGCAACTAACCAGGCAATTTATGCTGCGTTTACGGTTAAGGACGATGAAGGAAATATTGCCCAACGGTTGTCCCGGTTTTTGTGGCGCAACAACCAGATCGATTCCACAACCGAGCAAAGAATCCTGCAATATCCGATTGATAATAACTGCTGCCACACCGGTGGCGATTTGCAATTCGGCAATAACGGTGAGTTATTTTTTTCCACCGGTGACAATACCAATCCGCATGACCAGGATGGCTATGCTCCGGTTGATTTCCGCAAAAATATGAACAAAAACGATGCTTTGCGCGGTGCCGGCAATACCAATGACCTGCGCGGAAAAATATTGCGCATCATTCCAAAAAACGATGGGCCGAAAGCAGAGGGTGGTTACGATATTCCCGCCGGGAATTTATTTTCCGATGCAGCCCAGGGGCGTCCCGAAATTTATGTGATGGGCGCACGCAACCCTTACAGCATCACGTTTGATAAGCGCACTAATACTTTGTTTTACGGCGATGTTGGCCCTGATGCAAGCAATGATTCGGACGAAAAAGGTTCGCGCGGTTATGATGAAATCAATCGCGTAACTGCAGCGGGTAATTTTGGTTGGCCGTTGGTAATTGGCCAAAATAAAGCCTATATCGAATACGATTATGTAAATAAGAAATCCGGCGTACTGGTGGATGTGAATCGTCCGGTTAATAAGTCTCCCAACAATACCGGCGCGCAGCAATTACCACCAGCGCAGCCGGCTTTTATCGCTTATCCCTACGGTGTTTCAGATATGTTTCCCGAAATGGGGACCGGTGGCCGCACCGCGTTGGTTGCAGATGTTTACCGCTCTGCTGATTATCCCGAATCAATAAATCGCTATCCCGCTTATTACGATAATAAATTATTTATCCTCGATTTTATGCGCGCCTGGGTAAAAGTGGTAAGTTTTGATACGCAGGGGCGTATCCAGAAAATTGAACCTTTTGCCCCGCAAATAAATTATGCGTTACCAATCGATGCGCGCTTTGCGCCTGATGGTACTTTGTATGTGCTCGAATATGGGATGTCCTGGTTCACCGGTAACCCGGACGCTCGGCTGGCACGTATTGAATATGTCGGTGCAGGTAATCGCCCTCCGGTTGCTGAAATTACCCTGGCGAAAACCCGATTCGGCGTTCCGGCAAAAGTTCACGCCTCGGCAAAAAAATCAATTGATCTGGACGGCGATAAAATTACCTACGCGTGGAAGTTGCATTGTGCGGATGCATCCTGTCCCGTGCGCCCGTTAGGCGATGCAGATGAATTGCAGTTGGCGCTGGATAAACCGGGAAAATACAATCTGGAGTTGGCAGTAACGGATACCCAAGGCGCTAAATCACTGTTCACGGCCCCGCTTGAAATTGGTAATGAACCGCCAGTGATCAGTTTTTCAAGCACACAAAACCAATCGTTTTTTTGGGCTGATAGCAGGCAATTGGATTACGCGTTCACCGTTAGCGATCAAGAAGATGGGGTGATCTCCACAGTGGAAAACGGTAATCCGCTTATTACGTTTACCTACGTGGAACCGGAGAAAAAATCAGCGCTAGGGCATCAGACCGCTAATTTAATCGATCAGGGCAAGGCGCTGGTTGATGCCAATAATTGTTTGGGTTGCCATAAGCTGGATGAAAAAATAGTCGGGCCGGCGTTTCGTGATGTTGCAAAAAAATATCAAAAGGATCCCGCGGCGCTTGCGTATCTGGTGAATAAAATCGGCAATGGTGGCGCAGGTGTTTGGGGTGAAATGAACATGCCCGGGTTCTCTGGTTTGAGCGAGGCGGAGCGCACCGCGTTGGCGACTTATGTGTTATCGCTTGCGGTAGATCATTCGCCGAAAGGCCTGGCTTTGTCGGGTAAAGTAGATCTTGAATCCCATCAAAAAAATTCGACAACAGGTTCAAATAAACCTTACGCCATAAACGGAGAAGCTTATATTTTTACCGCCAAATACACCGATAAAGGCGCACATAATTTGGCTCCAATAACAGCAACTGAACAAATCAGGCTTATCCCGCCGCGGTTAGATTTTGATAGTGTATTCAGTGCTGCTTCGGCAACAAAAGAAGCCACGCAAGACACCTACAATGAAGTTAAAACAATTAAAATTCTCGGCAGCGAAGCAGTCTCCGGATTTGGCATTGGCCGTTATGATTTAACCTCAGTAAAATCGGTGAAAGTTGGAGCGCTGTTTTTTAAAGAGACGACCAAATGGTTGGTGGAGATTCGCCGTGATAATGCTGAGGGTGAAGTGATTGGCTCAGGTACTATTTCTCCTTCCAGTTTAAAAACCTATGATCGCAGTAGCATCGCGCTTAAGAGTAGCAGCGGTTTTTCCGAGTTGTACATCAGTGTAAAACCCGAGCAAAAAACAACTGCAGAAGTTCGCTTGCAAGATATTAGTTTCGAGAAATAAAACCGATTTGCATAAAGCATTACGCAAACCGCAGATGCAAAAAACCCGCTGAAAAGCGGGTTTTTTCGTTTAAGACTTGCGTCTTATTTTTGCTTGGCTTTATACAGCAACAGTCTGGATTTCTACCGCTGCAATACGCTTACCTTCGTTGGCAGCGTTTTGATAGCTCTCAATTTCATTGAAGTTGAGGTAGCGATAAATCTCACCAGACATGCTGTTGATCTTGCTGGCGTAGCTTTGGTATTCCTCCGGCGTTGGCAGTTTGCCCATTACTGCGGCAATTGCAGCCAACTCCGCTGAAGCCAAATACACGTTCGCGCCTTCACCCAAACGGTTCGGGAAGTTACGGGTAGAAGTGGATACCACCGTCGACTTGGGAGCTACACGCGCCTGGTTACCCATGCACAGTGAGCAGCCTGGCATTTCGGTGCGCGCACCTTTAACGCCATAGATGCTGTAGTAGCCTTCTTCCATCAATTGGTGCTCGTCCATTTTGGTGGGCGGTGCAATCCACAGGCGGGTAGTTAATTCATCTTTGGTTGAGGCCAGCAATTTACCCGCAGCGCGGAAGTGACCGATGTTGGTCATACACGAGCCGATAAACACTTCATCAATTTTTGCACCCTGGACCTCAGACAATACTTTCACATCGTCCGGATCGTTAGGGCAGGCCAGGATGGGCTCTTTGATATCAGCCAGATCGATGTCGATAACCGCCGCATATTCTGCGTCTTTATCCGCTTCCATCAACTCAGGGTTAGCAATCCAGGCTTCCATCTTCTGTGCGCGGCGCTCAAGGGTGCGAATATCGCCGTAACCTTGCTCGATCATCCAGCGCAACATAGTGATGTTGGACGTCATGTATTCAATGATAGGTTCTTTGTCCAACTTGATGGTACAACCGGCAGCTGAACGCTCAGCCGATGCGTCAGAAATTTCAAACGCTTGTTCTACCTTCAGGATTGGCAAACCTTCCACTTCAAGGATGCGGCCAGAGAAAATGTTTTTCTTGCCCTTTTTCTCAACGGTCAGCAAACCGGCTTTGATTGCGTAAAGAGGGATAGCATTTACCAGGTCACGCAAGGTGATACCGGGCTGCAATTCACCTTTAAAACGCACCAGCACTGATTCCGGCATATCGAGTGGCATAACGCCAGTCGCCGCAGCAAAGGCTACCAGGCCAGAACCGGCCGGGAAAGAGATGCCGATTGGGAAACGGGTATGCGAATCACCACCGGTACCTACGGTGTCAGGCAGCAACATACGGTTCAACCAGCTGTGGATGATGCCGTCGCCTGGACGCAGGGAAACACCACCGCGGGTCATGATGAAGTCGGGCAGGGTGTGTTGGGTTTCGATGTCGACTGGCTTTGGATAAGCCGCTGTGTGACAGAAAGACTGCATGGTCAGGTCGGCAGAGAAGCCAAGGCAGGCCAGGTCTTTTAATTCATCACGGGTCATTGGACCAGTGGTGTCTTGTGAACCTACGGTGGTCATGTAGGGTTCGCAGTAAGTGCCAGGGCGAATGCCGGTAACGCCGCATGCCTTGCCTACCATTTTCTGCGCGAGGGTATAACCCTTGCCGGTATCAGCCGGTGATTCTGGCAAGCGGAACAAGGTGCTTGCGGGTAAGCCCAATGATGCGCGCGCTTTGGTGGTCAGGCCGCGACCGATGATCAATGGAATGCGTCCGCCAGCTTGAACTTCGTCTAACAGCACATCGGATTTGAGGCTGAATTCAGAGATCACAGCGCCAGTAGTAGCATTGAGGATTTTGCCCTCGTAAGGACGAATCTCAATTACATCACCCATGTTCAGGTTATCAACCGGTGCTTCGAATACCAGGGCACCAGCATCTTCCATGGTGTTGTAGAAAATCGGTGCGACTTTGCCGCCGATGCATACACCGCCGGTGCGCTTGTTAGGTACGCCGGGAATATCTTCACCGATGAACCACAGTACCGAGTTGGTAGCAGATTTACGTGAAGAGCCGGTGCCCACCACGTCGCCTACAAATACCAATGGATAGCCCTTGGTTTTCAGCGCTTCAATTTGTTTGATCGGGCCGATTTTGCCCGGCTCGTCAGGGGTAATACCATCGCGCGCCATTTTAAACATGGCGAGTGAGTGCAGGGGGATATCAGGGCGTGACCAGGCATCAGGTGCTGGTGACAGGTCATCGGTATTGGTTTCGCCGGTGACTTTGAAAACGGTGAGCTTGGTACTCTCGGGAACTTTTGGCTTGCTGGTAAACCATTCAGCATCGGCCCAGGACTGCATCAATTCTTGCGCGTGTGGGTTGCCGGCTTTTACTTTCTCTTCCACATCGTGGAATGCATCAAACATCAGCAATGTGTGTTTGAGTTCTTTGGCGGCCAAAGGCGCCAGAGTGGTGTTATCGAGCAGGTCAACCAGGGTTTCGATGTTGTAACCGCCGAGCATCATACCGAGCAGTTTTATCGCGAGAGGCTTATCGATCAGGGGGGAAGAGGCTTGGTCTTTCAAAATCGCGCTTAGGAAAGCGGCTTTAACATAGGCGGCTTCATCGACGCCGGGCGGAACGCGGTTGGTGATCAAATCCAGTAATACTTCAGCTTCGCCAGTGGGGGGATTCTTTAATAGCTCGACCAATCCTGCAACTTGTTCGGCGTTGAGCGGTTTTGGTGGAATACCTTCTGCGGCGCGTTCTGCGACCTGTTTACGATAGGCTTCAAGCACGGTTTTATCCTCATTAGTGTAGGGGTTACTCCTTCGGCAGGATCTCTGCGTCAGGAGACTATCCATGGCCTTCATGGATGGCTAAGTTCGCTCAAAAAATCAGCGCACTTAAAAATGCTCGCAAGAGAGCGGTAAAACGGGCGGAGAGTATACCTTAAGCTATGCAGGCTGTTAATGCGCCAGATGCAAGTCGTGTCAGCTTACGCATCGGTATTTAAAGGCGATTGTGATAAGGTGGCGGGCTTGTTTGAAGACCCCCGACATGACCCACGGCAACGATAAAAATGGCTTCTGCCAATAAGAATGAGGACTCTATGATAGCGATACAGAAACCAACACAAAAAAACATATTAATTTCCAGCCTGATGGTTGGTCTACTGGCCGCATTAGCTGGTTGTGAAAAAAAAGCAGACGATGTTACGGTTAGCACTAAAACCGCTTCATCGGTAGCGATAGATGCTCCTGCTATTATTGCCCCCGTTACCTGTGACGGTACAGCGCCGGCCGGTGATTTAATTCCTGTACGCGTTGACGCGGCGAACACTACCCGCACTGAACCCGGTTTATATGAAGGCCCGGTTTGGATTAATGATTCCCTGTATTTTTCTGATTTTGTGTTCAGTACCGGTTTTCCGTCGCGTATCCAGAAGCTGGATGCGACCGGTGCAGTGACTACCGTGATCGAGGATTCAGGCAGCAACGGACTTGCGGTTGATAATAATGGTTTGTTGGTGGCGGGCACCCACAAATATAAAAGTCTCTCACGGTTTGATCCGGCGACGGGTGCGCGTACCTCGGTTGCCGAGCAATATAATGGCAACGTATTTAATTCACCGAACGATATTGCCATCGCTAAAGACGGCACTATTTATTTTACCGATCCGGGCTTCCAGCGCGAAGCAGCACCTGGCGGCCAGGAAAAAACCGGTGTTTACCGCGTTGCTACCGATGGCAGTGTGACCCTGGTTGATGACACCATCACCAATCCAAATGGCATCGCTTTATCGCCAGCGGAAGATGTGCTTTATGTTAATGGTGGTGGAGAGCAAGGTTTGTTGCGCGCTTATCCCATCGTAAATGGTGTACCACAAGCGGGCAAAGATCTGGTGACCGGACTGTCAATTCCTGATGGTATGGCAGTTGATTGCAAAGGAAACATTTATTTAACGGAACATATTGCCAACCAATTGCGCGTCTATAACCCTGCTGGTGAGCAAATCGCGCAAGCAACGACTGATGCGAACCTCACCAATGCTGCATTTGGTGGTGTAGAAGGGAAAACCCTGTACCTGACGGGCGCCGGGTCGTTATGGAAAATTGAATTGGCCATTACCGGTTCCGCGTATTAAACACTTTTCCCAAACAAGTGCGCCATCACGGTGAATGCAGTGGATGGCGTGCGTTAAAAAAATCATTTTATGCTTGTATTAAAACCCGTAAAAACTCCCTGTGTGGGCATTTGTTCCACTGGCATTGGTGACAGTGTCTGCCGTGGCTGCAAACGTTTTGGTCACGAAGTTATCGACTGGAATAGTTATACCCACGAACAGCGCTTATTGATCGCGCAGCGGCTTGAAGCTTTTCTTGCGCAAATTGTGCAGAACATGATTCAAGTCAATGATGAAAAATTGTTGCTTGCACAAATCAGGCACCAGCAAATCCAATTCAAGCCCGAGCAAAATCCTTACTGCTGGGTATTTGATCTATTACGTGCAGGCGCAAGCCAAATCCAGGATTTATCCCAATACGGGATTGCGCTGCAAATGAAATGGGAAGGCACACCTTTAACCGTGATTCGCGACAATATCGATAAGGATTTTTACGCGTTGTCTTGCGCACATTATGAGCGCTATATATCGCCTTGTTTTATCACCGCTGAAACCCTCGAACAACACAAATAGTTTTTACTTTATGAATGCTCTCGCCAAAATCCAGCAATTCCTGCACTGCGAAACTCCCGATGCCTGGGTAAAAAATGCCTTGGACAATCAAGCGCTACTCTTGCTTGATCACGCCAATTGTGAAAAAAAAGCGGCCTCTACGGCGGTTAACCTGATGTTCCGCTATGTGGGTGATTTCGACATGATGAACAAGATGTCCCGTCTCGCGCGTGAAGAATTGCGTCATTATGAGCAGGTGATGGCAATTATGAAGGCGAGGGGAGTTGCGTATGATCAAATCACTCCCGGCCGCTACGCTGGTGAGCTGCGTAAACTGGTGCGTACATCGGAACCTGGCCGCTATATAGATACACTGATCGTCGGCGCAATTATCGAAGCCCGCTCCTGCGAGCGCTTCGCCAAGGTCGCGCCTCATCTTGATGACGAACTGCAAACATTTTATCTATCGCTGCTTAAATCCGAATCCCGTCATTATGAAGATTATTTAACCCTCGCCAAACGTGCAGCAGAAGGGGCAGATATTTCAGAGCGGGTGCAGCAATTTCTCGCGCTGGAAAAAACGTTGATTGAAGGCAGTGATGCAGACTTTCGGTTTCATTCGGGAGTTGTGAATTAATAAGCCCTCATTTGCAGAGGGCTTTTAATAACCAACTTTTTTTACTTTTGGAACACCTGCCCAAAGTTAAATCTCCGCCCTGCAATACATGCCATAGAGAGTAAAAATAAAATAATTATTGATGGTTCAGGCACTGTTTCCATAACGTAGTAAAAAGAAAGATCGTCAATATAGGCGTCTGACTGGCCACTAAGCTCGATAGATGAAATGCCGGATGCAAACTCAAATGTGATGAATTGATTGGGTATATAAGGAGTGCTGGTGTCATCACCCATTCCATGGATTTCACCTTCAGTAATTATTTGTTCAACATGACCATCTGGTCCTGTCGCGGTAATAAAAACCTTGGATTCAGTTGAGCTGCCTGTGTAGAAAGTCACTAACTTGGGGAAAAAACCTGATACGTAAGGTAAGCTGAGAAAAGAAAAACTAAAACCAGGTCCCACTACATAATTCGGCGCTGATTTTGGGCTTTGTGAAATCAGATAAGCATTGCCGTGAAATAAAACACCTTCCGATTCGTACTCGTTGGTCAAAATACTGTCCGGTACTGAAGCAGGATCGCGATCATCGAAGTCGATCATTACCGCATTTGCAACATTGCCGAACAGACAAATAATAAAAAAACATACCACGCGTAAACAGTAATTTGTAATGCGCATATAACCTCCCGGTAAATTTTAAAAGCAGGTTGGACAAACAGGAATTTTTATAACCACTGCGAGTTAATGTTATCGATTACCTATTTATAAAAATAGGATGCCTACATAAACAGCTAGCTTGCCCAACATCAAGGCTTTTAGGTGCCAGATCGTATCGCCCTTGATAAATCCGATAGACGGCGGCCTGGATGGGACGGTGGTCAGAGCAGAAGACGGGCGGGAAGAGAAACGTTAATCGCCGTTATAAAATGTAAATCTTGTATACCAGTGTGTTATGTGTATTTAGACTATAAGTCGATGTAAATAATAACAGGGGATACTCATGGCATATCAGTTCGGTCAGTGGCGGGTGTTGCTCGCAGTTTTGTTTGTTTGTCTCGCCTTGCCTGCCCAGGCAAAAGGCGATCTCACCCTTAACGATAAAGATTATTTTGAGCAACCCGGCCTCAACGTGCTGGTCTTTAGCAATTGGTATGACGGTCTGTTTAGCGACTCAAAAACCAGTGGTGTTGAATTGATCCATCACGGTGAACGCACGGTAACCAATGGCGACGTGCGCTTGAATGCGACACCGGAACAATGGGATATGACGCCCATGTTCAAGGAGCGCAAGGTAAACCATGCAGATCAGTCCATCGAGGCATTCTTGCATTACCCGGACCAGCATTTTGATTTTTCCATCAAGGTGGTAAAAAACGCAGCAGGTGTGCGTCTGACGGTCAATTTGCCCAAACCGTTACCAAAATCCCTCGAGGGTAAAGCCGGTTTTAATCTGGAATTTTTGCCCGCGGCCTATTTTCATAAGTCATTTTTGATGGATGAAAAAGCGGGTAGTTTTCCGGTTTACCCTACGGGCTTGAAAGAAATTAATAACAAAGCCAACCCTGTTGCGCTTGCACAAGGCCAGCACCTGGTTTTTGCGCCGGAAGATATTGAGCGTCGTATCAGTATCCAATCAACGGGTATGCCGCTGGAACTTTACGATGGGCGCGGAAAAGCGCAAAACGGTTGGTTTGTGGTGCGCAGTAAAATCCCGGCCAATAAAACCGGCGCAGTGATTGAATGGCAAATTGATGCATCCACAGTTAAAAACTGGATGCGCGCACCGATGATTGCCCATTCGCAAGTGGGTTATCACCCGGCACAGAAAAAAGTCGCGGTGATTGAATTAGATGGGCGCGACAAAAAAATCCGGAAGGCGGGTTTGGTTAAAATCAATGCCGATGGCACCCGTAAAACAGTGCTGAGTGCGAAGCCTGAATCCTGGGGTAAATATTTGCGTTATGAATATCGCCAATTCGACTTCACCAAAATTCAGGAGCCGGGTTTGTATGCGATTACCTACGGCGACCAGGAAACCCATAGTTTCCGTATCGATAAATCTGTCTACCAAAGTGCATGGCATCCAACGCTGGATATGTATTTACCAGTGCAAATGGATCATATGACCATCAACGAGTCTTATCGTATCTGGCACGGCGCTTCGCATCTGGATGATGCGTTACAAGCCCCTGTTAATCGCGAGCACTTTGATTTGTATGCACAAGGCCCTACAACCGATACGCCGTACAAACCCGGCGAACATATCCCCGGTTTAAATATTGGTGGCTGGTACGACGCGGGTGATTACGATATCCGCACCCAAACCCAATACGACGTAGTGAATACCCTGGTAACCGCATGGGAAACTTTTGGCCCGAAACAGGATATGTTTGGGTTAGCGCGCGATA
>JAJQJO010000442.1 GCA_021323495.1 Cellvibrio sp.
TTTTTCTTCGTTTTAAAAGGACATTCTATGAAATCCGCTTTATTAAAAAAAACCAATCTTTTTAAAAAAACGCTCGCTGTGATGGTGGCGGGCATGGTTGCATTGCCAGCGTCTGCTGTGTGGACAGTTAAAGAAGGGAAATTGCTCGACCCTAATGGAAACCCTTTTATATTTCGCGGTGCAACCGTTGATGGCACCCTGGATCCGGAAAAAACGCTACAGGCAATAAAAGATATTGCCGCTGCTGGCGCCAACGCCGTACAAGTGGAAATAAATGCGGATCTCTATGAGTCAGACGCGATGGTTACCGGTGAGCAATTGCGCGCGATTATCGATACCTGTAAAGCCAGTAAAGTCGTGTGTGTATTGGAGCCAAATGATGTTGCCGGTTATCCCGATTTTGCCGGTGCCGGTATTCCGGCTGTGTCCGGACTTTTCTGGTCATGGCCTGGTATTCGCGAGGCGATCGCGGGCCAGCAGGATTACATCATGCTCGGGTTTGGCAACCAGGCGCTGGCGCCCATGCCGACCCATGAATATATCGCCCGTATACAGACCTACCTGAGGGATTACAGCCAATGGCCACTTAACAGTTTTGTGGTGATGATTGACGGTAATAGTTGGAGCCAGGATCAGGAAAAGTCGATGCTGGAGTTGGCCAAACAGACCACAACAAATGGGACATACCTGCCTTATTTAATTTATTCGGTGGATATGTTCGATGCGTATTTAAGCCCGGAATCTGTGCGTGATTATATTGCCGGTTTTGCCGAGGCGGGATTGCCCCTGGTAATTGGTGGTTTTGCGCCTACTGCTTATTATCATCCTAACAATACCGCGCCGCGCCCTGCGGTTGTTTATGATTTGCCAGAAGACTCGGTTATGCACTATGCCGAACAATATGGTGTCGGTTATTTTGGTTGGAGCTGGAGCGGCAATACCAATCCTGCGCTGGATTTGGTTACCAGCTACGACGCCGGTGCCTTAACCTCCTGGGGAAATTTATTGTTTAATGGTGTAAATGGTATTAAGGCGACTGCAAAACCAGCCTCCATTTTTAACAGTAGTTCAAGCAGCGTTTCCAGTAGCTCAAGCAGCAGTTCTTCAGCATCGAACAATCCGCCTTCTGCCGTGGTAACCGCAAAAGTTGAATACCGCGGTTGTGGATCGGTCAGTGGGGTTGCATCGCCTGAGGGGTCGACTGATCCCGATGGGGATACATTGACTTACGATTGGGAGCTATCCAGCAATTTCAGTAGCTCTGTTTATAAATCCACTGGCCCATCGTTGCGATTTGGAATGGAAGCCGTGCGTCTTTACACAGTGAAATTAATCGTTAGTGACGGCAAGGGAGGAACAGCTACCGCCAGTACAAGCCTGAACCATTTCTATTCTGATTATTGCGTTAGTTCCAGCTCCAGTTCCAGCTCCGCGATCATCCGCTCATCAAGCTCTTCCATCAGGCCATCCAGTTCGTCTGTTTCGTCGAGTTCAATCAGACCTTCCAGCATTTCCAGTTCATCGCGCAGTTCATCCAGTGCGATCGCAGCCGGGAATTGTAGCTACGTCATTAATAGCCAATGGGGTAATGGTTTTACCGCAGCGATCCGTATTAAAAATACCAGTGCCCAGCCAATCAATGGTTGGAATGTGAATTGGCAATATAGCGATGGTTCAAAAGTCACTGGCCTTTGGAATGCCTCGCTCACCGGAAGCAACCCATACAATGCTAAAAACCTTGGGTGGAATGCCACTATCCAGCCGGGGCAAACGGTAGAGTTTGGCTTCCAGGGAAGCAAATCAGCAACTACCGCAAGTGTGCCAGTGGTTACTGGCAGCATCTGCAAATAAGTGTAGAAAAAATGCCCCGCTTCAGCGGGGCATTTTTTTTGGGCTTAAAAAATAATTTTCGCAATCAAAATGAATTGGTTGCTAAATGCTACGGTTTTAAAATCCCGTCCGCATCATCTTCCAGTTCAACACGGGTGGCCAGGAATACTCCATCGGATCGGCTTCCGTGGACCTCGACATGTTTGCCAAATGCCTGCGCAAAAAATTCTCCTGCCGTGATTGTGTCGCCATCCCCAGCGCGAAATTCAGTATTTTCGTCGGTAGTAATAGTGCGGCCGAACAAGGTAAAGGTGTTAACCCCGATACCGTTCACCCGCCCCTCAAATTTACGTTCATGTATGTCTTCATCGGCTTCCTCGCGTTCAATTTTAGTCGCAATAAACCCGACGCCGCTTGAATAGCCGGCAATGTCCAGGTAATCGCCCACTTGAATTGTGCCAAAATTGAATCGTTTGATGTGGCTGTGGCCTTTATCTTCATAGCGGGTATTAATACTGGTTTGGATGAGGGTGCCATCCAACTCCAATTGGCCGGTAACTATGCCACTGTTATTGGCAATTTGCAGGCTGGTGACAGTGCCACTGATTTTGTTGTTACTGCGCGGTTCAAATTCAATTTTTTCTGCGACTAATTTTCCGGCGTTATCGACTGTACCTTTGGCTACGATTTTTGCCCCGGGCAGCAAATAAGTCACATTGCCATTTTCATAACGGGTTTGGGCATTAGTGATAATACTGGTACCTGCAACATCAAAATCAGCCGTAGAAGCAAAACGGGTAATAAAGCCTTCCACGTCTGCTTTTTTTATCGAATGGGGTAGATGTGGATTGATTGTGGTGATGCGCGTAGCGTGCAATTGTTTGCTATCGTCCAGCGCACCGGTAACGCTTACCAGCATGCCATTTTGCAAACGATTGTTATCGACGTTAACCAATTGTGCCGCGGCAAATTTGACCTGCTGTTGGTTGAGTTTAAAGCTGCTATCGCTTTCATCCAGGTCACGGATAAAACCCGAAAGCTGGAT
>JAJQJO010000101.1 GCA_021323495.1 Cellvibrio sp.
CGCCCGAAGCGATAATACCGTTGCCGTCATCATATTCTTCCGCTTGCAAGGTCAGACCTGTTGCATCGCCAGTCCAACCGCCGGGAATATAATCAGGTACTGTGCAGTTGGTGCCGCCGGCGGTGTAGCAGAGCATCCATTCAAAGCCCGGACGCAGGGTTTTATCGGTGCGAATTAAATAGCCATTTTCTCGCCAGGTATAGCCTTGCAAATGGCCCCAGTGAGTGACACCAACCACGGACGGGTTATCCCAGAAAATAGTAAACAAATCGCGCACACGGTTTGCGTGTTGAGCATCATTTTTAAAGTTCAGATCGAACTCTGAAATATAAATCGGCAAACCGGTTGCAGCGAGGGTTTCCAGATTTTTCTTTACGACATCATTTTCGGCGCGCTCCAAAAAGTGTGCTTGTAGACCTATGCCGTCAATCAAATCGCGCTCTTGTAACAAGGTGATTAATTTCAGGTAATCTTGCGTGAAAGACTCCATAATCAGGATCTGGTAATCATTCAAAATCAATTGTGAATTGGGGAAATGCACACGTGCCATTTCGAAAGATTTTATCATCCAATCCCAGCCAGTTGCTCCGGCACCGCCTAATGCTGCGGTGAAACCTGGCGGTGCGTGCAGTGGTTCGTTAACTACGTCGATCATGTCCAGGTCGGGATAACGCAGCGCAACCGCAGCCATCCACTCATCAATTTCGGCGAGTTGTTCTTCAGCGGGTAAATTGTTCATCCAGCTGGGCGCTTGCTGGCCCCAAATCAGTGTATGCATTTTGAACGGCATACCATTGGTTTTCGCAAAGTTGTAGGCGTAATCCAACGCATCCCATTGCATTACATCGCGTGTTGATTCAACGCTGCCCCATTTACCGGCATTGCCAGGCGTCAGCTGATTAAAATAGGTAGGGAGGTCCACAAACTCTGCCTGGTTATCGACTGCAGAGCCGAGAAACCGATTGCCTATGGCAGTGAGTACACGCACTTCTTTTGAGCTGATTTTATTGCCGCTGGGGTCATAAGCCGTGGCGGTATAGAGGTGACGGCCGTTGTCACTGCCGGTCACCGGCAAGGTCAGGGTGAAAGGGGCTTTGGTGGTTTGGCCAATCACTTTGCCATCCACTTCAAACACTACTTTGCGCACCGCCACATTGTCAGTCGCTTGCGCGCTAAGCGTAATGTTGGCGTTGCTGGTAAATAATTGTTTGTTCGCGCTCAGGCTGATTACCGGTGTTTCGGTATCGCATTTTTTTCCGTTGATTGAAATTACATAGCCAGTTGCGCCCGTGTAAGACCCTGTGCCTATGTAACCAAAACGATACTCTTTACCTGTGGCAATTTTTTGCTTGAGTAACCATGAAGGGGAATTTACAAAATAACCGCCTTCGGTGGGGCTGTAGTCAGCCTGATAACCGTCGCGGATGCTGGTGTTGCCCAGATCGAGCAAGATTTTAAAACTGGTGGCGACATCACCGGTTTTATTCATCACCGCCGACCAACCTTGATAAGATGCAGGGTTGGGCCAAGTGGCATAAAGACCGGAATTGATACCGTAACCACAATTGCCGGCGTTGATGGTTTGTGCGTGTAAATGGGAAGCAAAAATGAGTGTACCCGCTGCGCATGCGAGCGGTAGTAGCTTGAGGGACATGGTGGTTCTCCGCTGTTTATTTGTTATTGCGTTGGAGCCAAGGTTATTTCCTTCAGCGCCCGGCTGCGTATACCCCCGGCTTAAAGACAGCATAAATAACCTTATGGTCATTCATACTAGTAGGCAAGTGCTATCGAAATCAATAGCACTTCTAGTACTTGTGGGATTAATAAATGAGGGCGGAGGTTATAAGGATCTTTTCGTCTTTAAGATTTGAGATCGGCCAGCATTGCTTGGGCGACCGCTTCAGCCACTTTGATGCCATCGACCCCAGCGGACAAGATTCCGCCCGCATAACCGGCGCCTTCACCAGCAGGGTATAAACCTCGGGTATTTAAGCTCTGCAGCGATTCGTGCTCGCGCGTAATGCGCACCGGCGACGAGGTGCGGGTCTCAATACCGGTGAGGATCGCGTCGGCACGATCAAAGCCGCGAATCTGTTTACCGAACTCAGGCAGGGCTTCGCGAATCGCTTCGATAACATAATCCGGCAGCGATGATGCCAGATCACCCAGCAACACACCTGGTTTGTAAGAAGGTTCCACTTCACCAAATTCGGTTGAGGCTTTGCCGCGAATAAAATCGCCCACCAATTGCGCTGGTGCGCAGTAATCTTTGCCACCCAATTCAAATGCATGTGATTCGAGCTTTTCTTGCAGCTCGACACCGGCGAGTGGGCCACCGGGGAAATCCTCGTCCGGGTTAATCCCCACGACAATTCCTGCATTGGCATTACGCTCGTTGCGCGAATATTGGCTCATACCGTTAGTAACAACGCGATTGGGTTCTGATGTCGCGGCTACCACGGTGCCGCCAGGGCACATACAAAAGCTGTAAACCGCACGGCCATTTTTTGCATGGTGGACAACTTTGTAATCGGCGGCACCGAGTTCAGGATGGCCCGCATATTTGCCGAGGCGGGCGTGATCGATAATGGATTGCGGATGTTCAATACGGAAACCAACCGCAAAGGGTTTTGCCTCCACATACACACCGCGCTCATGCAATTTGCGAAAGGTATCGCGCGAGCTGTGGCCAAGTGCGAGTACAACGTAGCGGCTGCGCAGTGTTTCACCATCAGCCAGGGTCACGCCTTCGATGCGGCCGCTCTCGATAATAAAATCGGATACTTTGCTTTCAAAACGCACTTCGCCGCCGAGTGTTTTAATTTCTTCGCGCATTGCGGCCACCACCCCGGTCAAACGGAAAGTCCCGATATGCGGCTTGCTCACATACATAATTTCTTCCGGCGCACCGGCGCGCACAAATTCATGCATCACTTTACGGCCGTAAAATTTTGGATCTTTAATTTGGCTGTAGAGTTTGCCATCGGAAAACAAACCCGCACCGCCTTCACCAAATTGCACATTGGATTCGGGTGTTAATACTTTGTTGCGCCAGAGCGCCCAGGTATCTTTGGTGCGGCGACGGACGTCTTTACCGCGTTCCAGCACAATTGGTTTAAAACCCATTTGCGCAAGCGTGAGTGCTGCAAATAAACCGCAGGGACCAAAACCAATTACCAGGGGGCGTTCGGTTAACTCGGCAGGGGCTTCCGCAACTGGATAATAGCTTGTGTCTGGTGCGGGACGAATATTGTTATCCTCAACAAAACGGCTGAGAATTTTTTCTTCGTTATGTGCCTGCAAATCGATGATGTAGACAAAGGTAATTTCGCTATTTTTTTTGCGTGCATCATAACTGCGTTTAAATACCGTGAAATCGAGCAGATCGGCATCTTTGATTTTCAGGCGTTTGACGATGGCAGCGCGCAGGGCTTCAGCGGGGTGGTCCAATGGTAATTGGAGTTCAGTAATACGGATCATAATCGGTTCCTGGCCGGTGACTCCGGCAAAGGGAAGGGCAAAGGTTAATCAAGCAACGGGAAAGGTGCGCATTTTACGCTGATTTGGCGGTGCAGGTCACGGGTAGATATTCGATCAAGTGACTGACCTTGTTGTTGGTTGTTTCTTGTGTTGGGTTGGGTAACACCTATACTGAAACACGTTTACCGCAATTGTTACTGCGTCGCTGATCCAGGATTCAGGGTTCCGATCCATTCCGCATATCAAGGAGAACTATTATGCTTCGCCGATTCATCGTTTGCTCATTCGCCGTCATGTTTGCATCCCTCCCGCTTCTCGCACAGGCAGACATGTCGGCGAAAGAAGTGGATAAGGCGCGTGCAGAAATTCGTAAAAACGTTAAAGACACATTAAATAAACTCTACAAGCTACAACCCTCCGCCAAGAGTTTGATTTCGGGATCGGCGGGCTATGCAGTAATCAACAACTTCGGGGTCAAGATCCTGGTCGCGGGTAGCGGTACGGGCAAAGGTATCGCCTATGACAAGTCACGCAAGGAAACCTTTATGAAGATGGTTGAAGTACAGGCGGGTCTCGGTATAGGTGCGAAGAAGTTTTCGCTTATCTGGGTGTTCCGCGATGCAGACAAATTCAAAAAATTTGCTTCCGGAAGTTTCGAGACTTCGGCCCAGGCTAACGCAACCGCGCAGAAGGATGATAAAGGGGGTGCCTATGCGGGGGCTATTGCGGTGTCCGATGGTGTGTGGCTATACCAGATCCAGGGTAATGGCCTTGCCCTGGAGCTGACCGCCAAGGGCACCAAATACTATCCTTACGATGAGCTGAATTAATCGCACGCACCAAACGAGCCGGAGCCCACCGCGTCCGGCTTGTCCTGCTCGATCTTCCAGACCCGGATTATTGCATCAGGATTATCACGAAATTGGAAAACAGCTTGGTATTAAGGTAGTCTCCCTCCCGCTGTTTTATCGGTGTGCCGCTGTGGTGATTGCAGAAAAAATGGCCATTCATCCAGTCGAAAAATTCCTGCCCAAGGTTTATCTTTTTCCCTGTTCCAAGTGTATTAATTTGTGGTTTCTATATGGCTCGATCCAAAAGCAGTAACCGTTGGTTGGAAGAACATGTCAACGATCCCTATGTCAAAAAGGCGCAGATAGATGGTTATCGCGCGCGCGCGGCTTACAAACTTATTGAGCTGAATGAAAAAGATAAACTGATTCGCCCCGGCATGATGGTGGTGGATTTGGGGTCTGCGCCGGGTAGTTGGTCGCAAATTGCCGGGCGTTTGGTCGGTGTGAAAGGGCGGGTAGTGGCTTCTGATATTTTGCCGATGGATTCGCTTGAACATGTGGATTTCATTCAGGGTGACTTTACTGAGGAGACCGTATTCAACCAAATCATGGAAAAACTCGGTGGCAATCGTGCCGATGTGGTGATTTCTGATATGGCTCCGAACATCAGCGGGGTTGATGCGGTGGACCAAGCCGCGTCTATGTACCTTGTCGAACTTGCCCTGGATATGGCCCGCAGCGTACTAAAACCCAAGGGTGATTTTGTCGCAAAAGTTTTTCACGGCGAAGGATATGATGATTACGTGAAAGATGTACGCACCTCGTTTGAAAAAGTCGTTATCCGTAAACCTGATGCTTCACGCCCGCGTTCACGCGAAGTGTATGTGGTGGGCAAAGGATTTAAAAACTAAGCGTTGTCGATGGGGGCATGCAATTGCAAATCAGTGGGCAGTTGTGTGAGCATTGGATAATATCCCGAGTGTTTCCCTCGCGTGTTTTGATAAATCATTTAACAGTGCCGCACAGAACTCGCTTTCTTTAAGTTCCCGCGCTTTACCAATCAATTCCAGAATATGTTCTTCTGCAGCAATGCGCTGGGTTAATACTTCATTGGTGTAATCCGGGGACAAGGCCGCACCTAGATGATGAATTATCATTGCACCTGTTTCTTTATCCGGATCTGGAACAGAGGGCAGATCGCCCAATTCCCGTATTGCTTCTGCCAAACGTTTGCAAAATAATTTTCGCTGGTTGGCGATCGCTTGGAAACTGCTGCCGATTTCGGGTTTTTCAACCAGGTTGATCGCATCCTGATAATGATCCACGCTCTCGCGGCAGGTCACCAGCAATTCATTCAATAAGACCTCGGTATCTGAAAGTAAACGAAACATTATGTGCTCCTGAATGACATGATCTATATCTTGTTGTCTATTGCGGTATTGGGCGAATAACTTCCAACGCGCGCGGAATCACTTCAAATACCGCCGGGGTTCTACTGACGGGTTCTCCATCTGCATGAATTTCCTTGGGATGTCTGGTCTGGATCTCAATTCGCTTGGCAGAAACGGTAAATGTGTTTTGTAGTTGGCTGTGTTTACCATAGCGCAACAGTGGAGCGCGCGTGAGTAGTTCCCAGAAGGTCGATGGCGGCAGGCTATAGAGACTGAGTAAGCCGTCATCTATTTCAGAATTCTCATCGATAATATTCCCCCCTCCGTAATATCGGCCATTACCTACCGCTAATTGAATAGAGCGCAGCCGATATGAATGCCCATTTGCGGTTATGGTGGCATGAAAGGCTTGATTGTTTTTAAAAGCAGAAAAGACGGCTTTTAAATAGCTCAGCACACCCCAGGTTTTTTTTACCTCCGGTGTTAGTTCATGGGTAACAGTAACACCCAACCCGATATGTGCTGCATTTAAAAAATAGTGGCCGTTAATCACACCCAGATTAATTTTTCCGCGGTAATTATCCAGAATAGTTTGCACGGCATCGGATAAATTGTTGGAAATTCCCAGTGAGCGGGCCAAATCATTTGCAGTGCCCAAAGGTAAAACCGCAAATGTCAGTTTATGTTTATAAAGGGCTTCTGCCGCAGAACTGATGGTGCCATCACCACCGCCCAGAATCACTAACTCAATTTGATCGCAGTATTGTTCAATTAATTGCGCAGTTTCCTCCGAGCTGCGCGAATTTTTCTGAATAAGTTTCATACCCGCATTTACAAGTACATCCAATTCTTTCTGGATGTCGGCACCAGCACCATTGCGGCTATGGGGATTTAGAATTAACAATGCAGTGCTATTGAACGTCACCCTTGATCTTCCTTTGTTATCCAATGCGTTGTGTAAGGATATATAAGGGTAGTTTTGCTATTTACAACTTCCCATCAGCATCAGGATTGAAACCAGGTTCAATTTTGTGATGAAGTTGCAACCAGCGCGCCAATAACCAACAGCCCAACGCCCAGCCGGCCCCTGCTGTCCAGCCTGCCAATACATCGGTGGGCCAGTGGACTCCCAAATAAACGCGGCTAACACCCACCAACAGGGTGATGGTGATGCACACCATTAAAATATAGGCTTTGATGACTTTGCGGCGTTGTAATTGCGCGAGGAGTGCACCTAACGTAAGGTAGGTGCTTGCTGCCAACATTGAATGTCCACTGGGGAAACTGGCGGTGTAGATGATGCTGCCGTGGGGAACGAGATCGGGACGATCGCGATCAATAGTTTTTTTCAGGAGGTTACTAACAGTCAGGGCACCGAGTGTTGCTATTAGCACAACCAATACTACCCGCGGTTTTCTATCCAGTAGCAAAAAACCGATTACGGCCATGGTCAGCAATATCAACACGGCATTACCGCCGAGTGCGGTAAAATCCCGCCCGATTTCTTCAACCCAGCCCGGGCCTATCGGGTCACTCAAGTCGGTTTTATCGCGCATGCTTAGCAGAAGCGCGCGATCAAGTTCATGAGGCTGATCTTCCAATGCCAACTCCGTTAACATTGCGAATCCCCAAAGCGATGCCATGATCGCGAAGAGTACGATTAAAACAGGGAGCTCACGATTACCCACCCATAGCAATACTTTTATCACGGGGTTAGTTCGGGAAATAACCCCAAGGAACCTGGTAGAGGTTTGTCGGTGTTGTGTTGGCTTTTCCATAAATTCCTCCCGGAGTTTAGTGTGCCTCATAAGTCGATAGCGCTATTGCCAGAGAGCAGCGTAGAAAATGGAGCGGAGTAATAGACTGCTTAGGTGTGTGTTTTCCCCGGCGGATGTTCTTTAAACCAATCCACAATATCAGGCATATGTTGTTCGAAGTTGCCGGGGGCAGAAAAATTTAATACACCTGTGCGCGATGAGCTGCGGTTTTCAAAATCATGTGTCGTACCCGCGGGCACCAGGATAAAACTGCCTCTGCTTGCATCAATCCATGTGTCGCCAATTAAAAAACTCGTGGTCCCTTCGAGCACATAAAATACATCATCTTCCGGATGTGAATGTGCACCTGGGCCGGTGCTAAATGGTTCCAGCCACCATTCGGAAATTGAGTAGTGGCCAGCGGTTTCATTTCCGTCGGCTTTAAAAAGTGCAAAGATACTTCCCATTGAATAACTGCGCCCCTCTCCAGGGGCGAGTACTACGGGGGAGCGCAATGATTTTTCGTTTACACCGTTCATTCAATATCTCCCTTAACGATGGCTGCGGATTACTTTTTTGCCTGTTGTTCTTTTACGTATTTCATAATGGTGACAAACGAATCGGTCCAATAAATATTTTTATTATCGGCCAGATATTTCACCAATTCTTCATGGGCTTCGTTAGATACGCTCAGATGCTCACCACCAATGCCGTGAAAGGTAAAATTCGCCATAGTGCCTTTGGCTGCTGCTTCTTTTACAACTGCAATTAATTGCGCGCCGGTTACGTTGGTGGGAAAGTCAACGCTGACAGCATAGGGATCCAGCGTATTCATGTCGGGTGTCACGCCGCCGCTTTTGGCTTTTATCGCTACAAATTCACTTTTTAATCCGTCGACATAATTACTGCCACCGGCATTTAAATCGATGCAGGGAGGGGTAAATGTGCGCTCGGTTTGGCCATCAATCGCATGCAAAAATGCATTGGCAACTTTTACCTGGTCTTGCATCTGGATTACGCTGACTTTATCCAGGTCGCGGTCAGCGAGAACCCATTCGCGCCCTGGGCTGCTCTTTGAGCATTGGTGGAAAATACTGTGATTGCCCAACTCATGGCCTTTTTGCGCGGCTGCCCGCCAATCACCAAGGCGTGCGCTTAAGGTGGGGCTGACGACATTTAAATAAAAGGTGCCTTTGATCCCATATTTATTTAATAAAGGAATAGCGTTATCTAGCTGGCTATCAAGTGCGTCGTCATAGGCAAGGTTGACGGCAGCTTTGGCTCCCTTGGGCCAAGTGAACTGTTTTTCTGCAGCAAAAGTCGCCGGGCTTCCCCATGTCAGCCCTAGAGCGATGAATAGAGCGTGGATTTTTATTGTCATCTGAATTGTCTCTTTTGAGTGAATTATTAGCTCGATAAAGATAGCAGGTGTTGCTCCATTCCCAATTGGTTTTACATTTCCCCACACAACAGAATGTATCAAGCGCCAGGTTATTTAATCTGCAATATAAAGCAGATTAATCATTAGAAAATGATATTAGTGGGTGTTAAACAGTTCTCAGAAATCAATGTCAATAAAAATGAGAATGACAGCGCTGTCTTAAATGAATCAGACAAATAACAATAATAACATCAATGTTTTTTTAGGCGTCAACACACTCTCCAAGACTGAAATTATCCGCGTCCCGATTTGCTATGCGAAATCGAACGACGATTTTATTCAACATCAAGATTTTTTATCGAATGTGAATGGATCACAGGTGTAGCCGCTGCGGAATCTGGCATGCAGCTGCATTTTGCTTGTCAACGGCAGGCGACAGGAATGTGACATTGAATCGCCCTTTTCAAGGGTAAATCAATAATAACGAGGGTTTTCAACCCTTTTCTCAAGTTTATCAAGGAGACAATAAATGATTACTCCGCCCAAAAAAGGCCTGAACCTGGTTGCCGTGCTGAGTCTTTGCACTATGGCAGTGGGTTACAGTAGCGCGGCCTCTGCTGCTTGTAGTTACAACATCGATAATGAGTGGAATTCCGGTGCCACCGGTAATATCAGTATCACTAACTCAACGTCTGCTCCGATTAATGGCTGGTCAGTAAATTGGCAATACACGACTAACCGTTTGAGTGGTTCGTGGAATGCAAATGTATCGGGCAGCAACCCATACACCGCATCCAACATTGGTTGGAACGGTACACTTCAACCCGGTCAAACCACCAGCTTCGGTTTCCAGGTGAATAAAAATGGTGGCGCACTTGAGCGCCCTACGATTAACGGCACTGTTTGCAGTGGCGGAGGCTCTTCGACCCCTGCGTCTATTTCTTCGTCATCACGGTCGGCGACTCCGTCCTCTGTATCTTCACGGTCAGCTACCCCATCATCGGTAAGCTCATCTTCCGTTACCTCTGCCTGTGCTCAGCAATGTAATTGGTACGGCACTGTGTATCCATTGTGCGTTACTACTGCCAGCGGTTGGGGATACGAGAACAATAGAAGTTGTATTTCCAGGACCACCTGCGCCAGCCAGCCTTCGCCATTTGGTGTTACTGGTGTCTGCGGTGTTTCATCCAGTGCACCGTCTTCAGTGTCCAGCTCACGTTCAAGTGCAACCAGCTCTTCACGCTCAAGCACACCAAGCTCTATCAGTTCTTCACGCTCAAGCACACCGAGCTCGATCAGTTCTTCACGCTCAAGCACACCGAGCTCGATTAGCTCTTCGCGTTCAAGCACGCCGAGTTCTGTGAGCTCATCCAGTGTTCCGTCAACGGGTGGGACATTCCGTGTCGATGGCACTGGCAACATCACTAAAAACGGTGAAGTATTCCCGGTCCGTTGCGGAAACTGGTTTGGTCTTGAAGGTCAACATGAGCCAAAAGATGCGGAAAACAATGCTGACGGTGCACCGATGGAGCTCTATGCGGGCAACATGTGGTGGGCAAATACCGGCCGCACTATCCAGCAGACCATGACTGAAATTAAAGCCCAGGGCATCAACTTGATTCGCCTGCCGATTGCACCCCAAACGCTCGATGCGACCAACCCGCAAGGGATTGGTGATATCCGTGCTGGCGGCGTGCTAAAAAATCATCCATCTGTGCGTCAAACCAATGCGCGCCAGGCAATGGAAGATT
>JAJQJO010000443.1 GCA_021323495.1 Cellvibrio sp.
TACCGAACCACGATTTTAGCCAATGTAACCTGAAAGGCTGGAAGGTAGTTGAAGGTGATGCATTCACTGAAAAACACGTTGTTTCCAGCCACGCGGAGTTGAACCCTGCCAGACGTATTCCAGGTGGCTGCCATTTGTTAGGTTTTTTAGCAGGCGGCACCGCACAAGGTGAGTTGCAGTCCGGGCCTTTTGTCCTTGGTGGCAACGGCCAGGTCAACTTCCTCATCGGTGGCGGGATGGACTTGCAGAACCTTTATGTCGCTGTAGTGAATGCGGAAACTGGCGAGGAACTCCTGCGCGCGACAGGCACTGAAACTGACGATCTGCCCGAGGGAACCAGCCACGGTCTACGACGCGTGTTTTGGGATTTGCACGCTGCTTTGGGCAAAACCCTGTATTTCAAAGTGCGCGATCAAGCTAAGGGCGCACGCGCCTATCTCAATGTGGATGACTTCCATATTCCTGTTCAGTCAACCCTGATCCAAACAAAACCTATAACTGAGTAATTGTTATGACATCTCTGACTATTCCTTCGCATCCAGCAAAAGCTTGGCGCCCAAAACTGCATTACAGCGCTCGAGCCAATTGGATCAACGACCCTAATGGTTTGTTCTACAAAGACGGTATCTACCATCTCTATTATCAAATGAATCCGGACGACAGCGTGTGGGGCAATATGCATTGGGGGCACGCGATATCGCCTGATTTGTTGCATTGGGAAGAATTACCGATTGCCCTGGATGCAGAACCCGATGGACTGGGTTACGCCTTTTCGGGGGGCGCGGTAATCGATTGGAATAATACGTCTGGTTTGGGTGACGGTGTAAACCCGCCCATTATTGCAACCTTTACGCAGCATTCCAAAGAGGCAGTCCAGGTGCAAAGTATTGCTTATAGCACTGACGGTGGGCAGCGTTTTGTGACCTACGCTGGCAACCCGGTAATTGCCAATCCCGGCATAAAAGACTTCCGTGACCCAAAGGTAATCTGGCACGCACCGACTGAGTCCTGGGTACTCGCATTGGTAGCGGGTGACCGCGCCCAGTTCTATGTCTCAACTAACCTGCGCGAGTGGACATTCGCATCTGAATTTGGCGCAAGCAACGGCGCTCACGGCGGGGTTTGGGAATGCCCTGATTTATTTCCGCTCACCTGTGCTGACACGGGTGAAACTCGCTGGATATTAACAATCAGCATCAATCCCGGTGGCCCAAACGGTGGTTCCGCCATGCAGTATTTTGTTGGTCAATTTGATGGGCTTGTCTTTACCGCAGAGCACACCGACACGCGCTGGTTGGATTTTGGTACAGATTTTTATGCCGGTATCACTTGGGATGGCCTTCAATCTTCGGGTGATGAGCGAATTATGATCGCGTGGATGAGCAATTGGCAGTATGCGAACAAAACGCCAACAGAAAGCTGGCGTGGCGCCATGTCTCTACCGCGCCGCATGGCATTGCGCGAAGTAGCCGGGCAGTATCGTGTCGCTAGTGAGCCTCACGCCAATCTAATACAAGCCCGACAGGAAAAGCATGAATGGGTGACCCCCCGCAGGCTTATTGCAGGTGAAGCTGTCAGTGCCGGTAAATTGCCCGCAGTTGCTGAAATTTTGCTCACTTTGCAGTGGAGCGCGGAGACGCCGGTAATAGAACTGCAATTGGGCAACCTGCACGGCGAAGCGCTAACGCTGGTATTGGACATTGGGCAGGGCAGCATGAGCCTTGACCGTCGCCAGTCTGGCTGGGATGACGAAGGTTTCGGACGATTGATAAATGCCGAGCTGTACAGTCTGGAGGAGGGAAGCGCTAACCTGCGCTTGTTCCTCGACCATTGCTCCCTGGAAGTTTTTGTCAATGACGGCCTGAGTTGTATCACCAGTTGCTGTTTCCCCCAGGCACCTTATTCGCAATTGCAGTTACAGTTGCGCTCGGGAGTGCTGGATTCTGTAGCCGCCCACGTTTTTAATCTGGAGCACTAGGCCATGGCGATTTGCGTATTGGGTGAGGCTATTGCGGATCTGGTGCCTACTGAAAGTGGTTTATTTGATCCCAAGGTCGGTGGGTCACCGTTTAACTTCGCGCGCTGCCTGGCGCGGCTGGGGGCGCCGGTGCGTTATGTGTCGCCCATTTCCAATGATGCCCTTGGTAAGCTAATGTTGGATGAAATGCAGGCTCAGGGAATCGTCTTTGATCCTGCTAACCGCTCCTCCTTACCTACTTCACTGGCCCTGGTCGCCTATGAACAGGGGCAGCCTCGCTACAGCCTTTACCGCCAAGGTATAGCGGACACCGATTTTTCGATAGCGCAGATCCTCGCTCAAATTTCAGCCTCGACGCGCATTTTCCATACTGGCTCATTGATGTTGGTGCCAGAAGTCATTGACCGGGTGGCTTTTTTGTTAAAGGAATTGCGTTCGCGCGGCATTACTATCAGCCTTGATCTGAATTTGCGTCCGGGAGTTGTGCCTGATTTCGAGGAATATGTACGCAAGATCCTCGCTCTGCTGCCGCTCGCTGATATCGTTAAGGCCAGCGATGAAGATTTGGGTCTTTTGGGGCTGGATGCCAGTAATTTGAAACCGGTAATCGAGCGTTTTTTCCCCAGTTCACTTTTGGTATTTACTTGCGGAAGCGGTGGTGCCAGCGCATGTATAGGCGGTCAGAAGGTCACTATGCCAGCCTATGGGGTAAGCCGGGTACAGGACACTATCGGGGCGGGTGATACGTTTTACGGGGCTTTTATCGCCCAGCTTTATGAGGCAGTAAGTCAACATAAAAGTTGGAATGATGACAAGGTGCTCCGTCGGTCATTGCAAGTTGCCTGTGCGGCAGCGGCGATCAACGTGACCCGGGTCGGCTGTCAGCCACC
>JAJQJO010000444.1 GCA_021323495.1 Cellvibrio sp.
AGCTGCAAAAAGCGGCGGTTGAAGTTGGAGATATTATTAAAGCCGCAACTATAACTGATCGCTGATACCGGAAAATCCGTCGTCAACAATAACGAGCAAGCTTTGCCCACGCGCAATTGATTGACGAATTCGGTAAATGTCTGCTCCGTGCGCTGCTTGAAAAAGCGGTGAAAGTGATTAGTACTCATGTGCGCCAATTCAGCCATCTGCTCCGCGCACAAATCGCTGGTGTAATGTTGGTGGATATAAGCAATTACCCGATCAATTTTTTCCGTTGCCGAATCAGCAAAACTCACCGGTGCATAACCATCGCTCGAAATCAGGCGCGCATCGGAATCATCCAGCATCAGCTGCAAAATTTCCAACAGCCACAACAAGCGCTGCATGGGTGTGGCATCCGCCATGGCTTCAAAGCGCGCGCGGCATTGTTGGGCCGTGACCAAACCAAATTCCACTCCGCGCTTACTTTTCGTGAGCAAATCGGCGAGCGGTTTTAATTCAGGCATCTGCACTACGGCTTCAATCCAACTGGTGGGTAGTTGTGCCACATAGGTTAAATGCTGCCCTGGTGTGAGCAACTCTTTTGAGTGCCAGGTATGCGGCAATTTAGGGCCGAGCAAGACCAAATCCAGGTCGGTGTAGTTAGCAATATTATCGCCAATATAACGCTGGCCGCAGCTATTGAGCGTCAGGCAAATTTCGTATTCGGGATGGTAGTGCCAGTTAAAGGGAATCTCATCAAGCGCATACAGCCAATAACGCCAGGAAGAATTTTCCGTGGGCAGGACTTTTTCGTACATCGGTTTCATAATCGGAGTTTCGCTAGAGCTGCCAGGTTTATAGTTTGAATATTGCTTGGATTATTGGCGGTTATTATCAGAACAGAAATAAAGCGGCAAGGCAAGAAACTAAATCCCCGCCGGAGCGGGGATTGAGGTAAGGATCAAATGATCCCTAGTGCAACCGTTTAACCAGCTCAACGCGGCGGTTCTTTTGTTTGCCCGCATCGCTGGTGTTATTGGCGGTGGGTGCATAAGGACCAACACCCTGCGCCTGCAAACGGCTGGCGGTCACCTGATAATCGTTAATCAATACTGCAACGACTGAATCGGCACGCTGTTTGGACAAGCTCAGATTGGCAGCGCCATCACCAGTGTCGTCAGTATGGCCCACTACATAGAGCAGCAAATCCGGATTGCGTTTTAATAACTCGGCAATCGCATCCAGGGTGGGTTTTGATTCCGTTTTAATCGCCGCTTTGCCTGTATCAAAATAAATACCATAGATCAGCGCTTTTCCTTCTGCATCAATCTGCTGTTTCAAGCTATCGGCATTCACACTTACCAAACCGGTTTGTACGGATTTTTCCTGCAAGATTATCTGCTGCACACCTACTTCCGATTCAAAACCACCAATAAATAAAGCGATATAGACGGTGCCCGTCGGCAGGGACTTCCTGGCCAGCAGGTAATAGGGCTTGCGATACCAGTTATACACACTCCCCGCCAACGCCACTTGATCCCCCAAATTATTATATTGCTTTTCAGTACCGCACTGCTCAAGCTCACATTGGGAAATAAAATTAAAACCGGCGCTGGCTAGAGCCGTTTTGTAATTTTCATACACTTTTAGCGTAGACACATTTTCAATAGTGTAAGTGTGCCGTGTTAAATCACCGGTTAATTGCAGCGGCGTTTTTTCTGTTGCATTAATCGCAAACGGAATTTTTACCGTTTCGGTATCCACTTTTTTATGATTGTAAATTTTTGCACCTGGATAACGCGGCAGCATAGCGTTATCTGCCGCTTTATCGTCTGCTGAAAGTGGCTCCACCTTGGTCGGCGTTGCCGCCTGGTTGGCATAGGCTGCATCGACTTTTACCAATCCGGTTTCGAGCGGTTCGCTTTCAACAATTACCTGCTGCACACTGACCTGGTCTTCATAGGCTCCCACATACCAGGCGACCATAATTTTTCCTTTCGGCGATTCCTTTTCACCAATCCAATAATAAGGTTTGCGGTAATTATTATAGACATTACCTCTTACGGCGATAGAAGACCCCAGGGCTCCAGCCTGATTCTCATCGCCACAGGCTTCAAGCGCGCATGAAAATAACGGTTTAAATCCTGCCTGTTTCGCGGCCGCAAGATAATTTTCATAGACCTTAAGTGATGACACATTCTCAATTTCATAATTGTGCCAATACAGATCGCCCACCACAGCCAATGGCGTAAACGTATGTGGTTCCTTGCTAATATCCAGCAGCGACACAGGAAAGATGAATTTTTCATAGTCATACATTTTCGCCTGCTCTAACTCCGCATTCGGATAGGCTGCAAACAGCGGATGGTCCTGATCATAATCCGCGTAGAGCGGCTGGCTTGTGAATACGGAAAGAAATGCAGAAGACAACATCACCAGCGGCAGGGCACGACGAAACATAACGACTCCTTGGTTAATTTTGCAGTGTGAGAATAGTGAGTGCGCCAGATGACGCAAGTGCGCAAGACTAATGCTAACAGCTGAACAGGTGATGAATCGAGGTCACAAAATCGATCCGAATGTAATATGCTTACACGCATCCACTTTATAGATTATGGCCATGCCCGCATACACCATACCCAATGTCAGCGACGCACTGTTTAACAGCCTTGGGCATTTAGGCTTCCAGCGCTTTGCGCCCCATGCACGGCTACGGCCATGGATCCAATGTTATTGGCTTGCACAGCAGCACCAACTGCCTACCGCGACCGCCAGCGAAACTGTTTATCCCGATGGGGGCACCACGCTGGTTTTCAATTTTGCCAGCGACCTGCCTGACATTACCTTTTTTGCCACACAGACTACCGGGAAAATGATTTTTCGGGGATCAGTCAATCGCATGGGCATACGC
The DNA here is from genome assembly GCA_021323495.1 of Cellvibrio sp. GTDB lineage: Bacteria > Pseudomonadota > Gammaproteobacteria > Pseudomonadales > Cellvibrionaceae > Cellvibrio. Next base: position 2,894 of record JAJQJO010000444.1, read on the forward strand.
TTCCATCCCGGCGGCGCATTCCAATTACTCGGTTTGGGTATGCCTGATGTGATAGGCAGGGAACTTTCTGCCGATGATTTGGCCATGCAACCTATCTTACAACTGCGCGACCAGCTCGCAGAATTAACCCAGGTTAGCCAACGCCTGATGCTGATCGACAATTGGTTGCTTGAGCTCGCCAACAAGATCAATGCCAATACCGGATTGATACAACAGTTGTTACCGCAACTCATCCTCACACAACAACCGATTGAACAATTAAGTGCGCATTTGCCGATTAGCCGCCGGCAACTGGAGCGCAAATTCCAACTGGAGGTCGGTTTTAGCCCGAACCAGCTCAAACAGCTGCACCGGGTCAAAATCGCGCGCACACTGATTAGCCAACGGCCGGAGCAATCACTGACCGATATCGGGCAAGACGCCGGGTTTTACGATCAAGCCCATTTTATTCGCCATTTCCACCGGATTACCGGCCAGACGCCAGGAGAATATCGCCAGAGGAAGATGTCGCAAATATACAATTCCGGCAAACCTTGAGCAGTCACTATAAGGCTTCCATCCAAACAGCCTCATCAGGAGCAGCTCATGCAACAACGAATCAAACAACCTGACGTTTACAAAATTCAACCTGCCTTGCTCAAATCACTAGTCAGCCTGGGCGACGCGGCCGCCAGCGAACTGGAACATTCCCTAATTCATTTGGTGAAACTG
>JAJQJO010000102.1 GCA_021323495.1 Cellvibrio sp.
CGAGCGGCACCGCAAACAAAATGGCGAAGAATGCTGCTTTTAATGTACCCAGCGTGAGCGGAATAAAACTCATTTTTGCTTCAAAATTGTCACTACCTGAGGATGCCTGCCATATATATTCCGGGGCCTCACGGCCTTCGTACCAGACTTTTTCCCAAAGCGAACTGAATGAGACTTCCGGATGTTTATTCCATACATCGGCGACCGCTACTTTTTTACCGCCATCAATTAACAGCGCGCGATTGTTAATAGGAGAAATCGCGATATTGTGGATAGGTTTATCGCTAATGGATTGAATCAGCAGAGTGCGCTCGGAGGTGCCGAAATAAATTCCGATATTTCCCTGGTTGTCGCCCGCCCAAAAACCGCGTCGGGAAAATTCTGGTGAGACGCTGGTAATCGCGCCCGGCAAGGATTCAAACGCGCGCACAAATTCCACGTGATATTCATTGCTTTCATCACGCACCAAAAACCATTGGCTGACTTCACCCTTGTCGGTGCCGACCACCAGCGAGCCAGTGCCCACTAGAAATTGCAGGATCGTAATTTTTCCACCGCTCACATTCACCGGCTCTTTACGCTCCGCCGCTGCGGGGTTATTAATTTTGTAAAGGATAATTTGGGCGGTGTCGGTCGCAACAACCAAATGTTGCGCGCCTTCATCAATTTGCATTGCAACGGCGTTCATACCTGTTGGCAGTGCTGGCAGAGTGAATACTTCCTGCGAAAGGCTGGATTCACCGGTAATCATATTGGTGCTGCTACTAAACACACCCAACAGTAACCGGTTGTCGGCAGTGACGGAACCAATCAAGGTACCACTGGAAGTCTCCTGAATTGCCAATACGTTTAATGCAGAGCCCTGTTCATCCAAACGCACCGGCGATTCGCCGAGGGGAAATAATAAACTCGGGGTAATTAAACGCTTATCGTGCGGATAACTGAGTGAGTAATTGGTTTTAGTCACCATTACCTCACCGTTATTGAAACCGTAAGCAACCAAACCATGGTCGGCCGTACTGGTCGCCAAACTGGCAAACTCAGCGCCCCCGGTTTTGGGCAACTGCGCTTCAAGAATGGTTTTGCCATCATTGACGTTAAAGAAACTCACCGCACCACTGCGCTTGAAACTGCCACCAATTTCTTCGTAGCGCTCCAGCGTTAAAAATTCAGTGGAATCATTTTCGATCTGATGCAGTTCGGCTTGATCGAATGTTTTTACCACTTCCACTGAAGCACCACGAAACAGGGGCGCCACCTCAGAAAATAGATAGAAAAAAATCAAACCCAGGGAAAATACAACGGCTATTCCCGCTGTCATCACACCATAGCGGGAGATATTGTCTTTGAGCTTGCGAATGCGACGCAGGCGACTGCGCTGTTCGGTGGTCGGCATCAAACTGAGCGTTTGTTTTACCGATATGCTGGGTTCTGACATGGTCTAGTCACCTGATTAAACTGCTGGCACGAGAATCCTAACAAGCAAAAATGACACTTTTGTTACAAAGCAGGATTGGCTTGTCATTTATCTGTCATATTTCTTTCGCACGCATAAAAAAACCGCCGAACAAATCGGCGGTTTTTTTGGTATCACCTGCACTGGTGCGCAGGCAGGCCTTTTTACTTTTGCAGCTCAGCCAGGGCTTTGGTGACCATGGTGGCAGGCAAAGGGATATAGCCATCGCGCACTACTGTTTCCTGACCCTGCCTGGAGAGAATCATTTTCGCAAACTCCAATTGCAACGCATCCAGCGGACGATTGGGGTGCTTATTGATGTACACATACAGCACGCGTGCCAGCGGATAAGTGCCATCCAATGCATGCGATGCTTCAGCAGTCACAAATGGTTGACCATCTTTTTTGGACAAAGGCAGTGCGCGTACACCGGAAGTCACATAACCAATACCTGAGTAACCAATACCGTTGATCGACTCGGATACACCTTGAACCACAGAAGCCGAACCTGGTTGCTCGTTGATACCGGCTTTGAAATCACCTTTGCAAAGCGCTTCGTCTTTGAAGTAACCGTAAGTACCGGATACAGCATTGCGGCTGTAAAGCGTGAAATCGCGATTCACCCAAGCCCCGGTCAAACCTACTTCACCCCAACGGGTAATATCCTTGGCGGCACCGCATTTGCGGGTTGCAGAAAAGATCGCATCTACTTGCTGCAAGCTTAAGCCTTTGATCGGGTTATCTTTGTTGACGTATACCGCGAGCACGTCAATCGCCACAGGTACAGCAGTTGGCTTGTAACCATGTTTGGCTTCAAACGCCTGGATCTCTTCTGCTTTCATCGCCCGACTCATGGGACCAAAGTTGGCCGTACCTTCGGTCAATGCTGGCGGAGCTGTCGAAGAACCGGCACCCTGGATTTGGATATTGACGTTCGGGTATGACTTTTTGAAATCTTCAGCCCAGAGGGTCATCAGGTTATTGAGTGTATCCGAGCCAATTGAGTTCACGTTGCCAGACACGCCGGTGACAACTTTGTACTCAGGCAATTTGGGGTCAACTGCGGCTTGCAGCGCAGCTGCACATACCATGGAGCCGGCCAATGCCAACCCTTTAATAATTTTCATAGCGTTCATCGAGCGCTCCGTTAGTCATTCGTGAGTAAATAATTCTTGCGTGTTGATGGAGAGATTCGCCTCTCCATTGAAGGTCACTTTACCCAGCGAATATGACAGTTATATGACCGGCCACCACCCTTGTCATAAATATGTAGCGCGAGCGTCACAATTTGCATGAGGGCTAAAATGAAAACACCAGCATTAGCTGGTGTTAAAGTTTTTTATTTTACGACGCGCAATCCGGGTCGTTTAGGAGCCGAGCCCGATGGGGAAATCGGCTCTGGCCTGGGAGATGTTGGTGGTGCAGTAGGTGCCGGTGCAGGCGGCTGTGGATTATGTTCTGGCTCGAACATCATGCCCTGGCCATTTTCACGCGCGTAGATGCCGAGAATCGCACCGCAGGGAACGTAGAGATTATTGACTACACCGCTAAAGCGCGCGTTAAACGAAACGGCGGTGTTATCCATAAAAAAATCTTTAATCGCCGTCGGGGAAATATTCAGGATGATCTGGCCATCTTTATTCACGTGCTGCTGTGGCACCTGAGTGCCTTCGACATGGGCATCAACCAAAATATGTGGGGTGCAATTGTTGTCCAGTATCCATTCATAGATAGCGCGCAGAAAATACGGACGGCTGGAAGACATGGACATAAAATTTTCCTTTGATTAATCAGGTGGGTACCAGCGATAAATTACAGGTATTTTAACCAAGGCTCAATAAATCACGACACAAGCAAAACGGGCGACCTGAGTCGCCCGTTTTTATCAGTGGATCTCTCGCCAGAATTCCCGATTCAGGAAGTAAACAAAGATAAACAGGATTATCAGGAAACCAAGCACGTAGTAACCAATCGCCTGACGCTTCACTGCAATTGGTTCAGCTAGATATTCAAGGAAATTCACCAGATCATAGACCGCCACATCGAATTCAGCCGCAGACATACTGCCTTTGACCTTACCCTCTTTAAGCGCACCGCAGTGCTCGTCCATTTCAACCTGTCCCACGTCATTGCGCAAAGCTCCGCCGTGATGGTTAATTTTGGGGCCAGCGCCACACTCAAGCAAACCTTGCTGGCCAATCAATACATGCGGCATCCCAACATTGGGGAATACCCGGTTGTTGACTCCCCAAGGGCGGGTTTCATCTTTATAGAAATTGCGCAGGTAGGTATAAATCCACTCGGGCGAACGTGCGCGCGCCACAAGGGTCAGGTCCGGCGGAACAACACCGAACCAGACTTTGGATTGTTGTGGCTTCATCGCAATTTCCATTAACTGGCCAATGCGCTGGTCACCAAATATCAGGTTCTTCTCCATCAAGTCATGGGGAATGTCGAGATCGTCAGCAACACGCTCAAAGCGTGAATACTTGGCTGAATGACAACCCATACAGTAGTTGACGAAGTATTTGGCACCGCGCTGTAGCGACTCTTTATCTGTTAAATCCGGCTCCATATGATCACAGGGAACTGCACCACAATTAAAAGCACCTTCACTGGCAACGGCTTTGATCGGAACTACAGCGAGGATAATAAACAGCGCAAGTCCTGCCAGTACTACCAGCGTTGGCAGACCTTTGGACTGGGTCCGGGTTGGCTCAACCAGATCTTTATCGCGCGCCGCTAGTATTGGCATCACCGCAAAAATTGCCGCTAACAGGAAGCAGATTATCAGCAATAACAGAGGAACTTCGCCACCGACATATTCAAAACCCATCCAGGTAAATACAACCGCAAAAAGCCCACAAAGCGCCCAGGACACTTTTGACTTGGCTTTTTCCGGGCTGGTAGTTGTCCATACCGGCATAGTCACGAAGTAGGCGAAGTAGAAAGCTGTTGCGATTTGCGACAACAAAGTCCTGCCTTCCGTCGGAGCTTTAACGCCCAGATAACCCAAAATCACAAACATAGCTGCAAACGCGATCAACATCACACGCGGGATATGGCCGCGATAGCGCATAGATTTAACTTTGCTGCGATCCAGCCAAGGCAATACGAACAGGATGGCAATTGCTGCTGCCATCGCAATAAAGCCGAGGAACTTGGCGGTTAATATCATCGGACCAAGCTCGATTGGCATGGTTACCGCGCGCAACACCGCGTAGAAAGGTGTGAAATACCAAACCGGGGCAATATGCAATGGGGTTTTCAGGTTGTTAGCTTCTTCAAAGTTAGCGTATTCAAGGAAGAATCCACCCATCTCTGGCATAAAGAACATAATGAAGCAGAAGGCAAACAGGAACACAGTGATACCGACCAAGTCGTGAACGGTATAAAAAGGATGGAACGGAACGCCATCGCGTGGGATACCGTTTTCATCTTTGTTCTTTTTGATCTCAACACCGTCCGGGTTGTTGGAACCCACTTCATGCAGCGCCAGGATGTGCATCACGACCAGGGCAAGCAATACTATCGGCAGGGCCACTACGTGCAAGGCAAAGAAACGGTTCAGGGTAATACCGGAGATCAGGTAGTCACCGCGAATCCATTGCACTAAGTCTTCCCCAATACCAGGAATAGCACCAAACAGGGATACGATTACCTGTGCACCCCAATAGGACATCTGACCCCAAGGCAGTACATAGCCCATAAAGGCTTCCGCCATGAGTACCAGATAAATGGTCATACCGAAAATCCACACCAACTCACGCGGGGCTTTATAAGAGCCGTACATCATGCCGCGGAACATATGGAGATAAACCACAATGAAGAAAGCCGATGCGCCAGTGGAATGCATATAGCGCAGCAACCAACCAAAATCGACATCGCGCATGATGTATTCAACCGACGCGAATGCTCCTTCAGAGGAAGGGTTGTAGCTCATAGTCAACCAGATACCGGTCACCAGTTGGTTCACCAATACCAGCAGCGAAAGTACGCCAAAGAAATACCAGAAATTAAAATTTTTGGGCGCATAGTACTTGGCCATGTGCGTATCCCAGGCACGTTGTACCGGGAGGCGCTTATCAACCCACTGCCATAAACCAACTAACCAATTCATATCAAGCCCCCTGATCTTCGCCAATCACAACAACAAATTCGCTTTCATATCGATGCGGAGGCACTTCCAAATTCAATGGCGCCGGAACAGCAACATATACACGGCCGGCCAGGTCGTACTTGGAACCATGGCATGGACAAAAGAATCCACCTTGCCACTTATCACCACCTAAATCTGCCGCGCCTACATCCGGACGAAATGCAGGTGCACAACCCAAGTGGGTACACACACCCAACAGGATCGCAAATTCTTTATTAATGGCGCGCTCGGCGTTTTTGGCATAGTCAGGTTGCTGAGGTTCATTCGAGCCGGCATCGAGCAAGACGCCCTGCTCTTCGACTTTTTTCAAGCTATCCAAAGCTGCCTGGGTGCGGCGGACAATGAACACAGGCTTGCCGCGCCACTCAACAGTGACCATGGCACCAGGTTCTATTTTGCTGATGTTGTACTTTACTGGCGCACCAGCAGCTTTAGCTCTGGCACTGGGATTCCAGGAACCCACGAATGGAACAGCGGCACCCACAACACCAACCGCACCCACTGCACAAGTGGCTCCGATTAATACGCGGCGGCGCGTTTGATTTACTGCGTCATTACTCATGACGATTTTCTCCCCTAAACAGCTTTAACGGCTAGCAAATTGCCCAAAATCGCCCCGGGACTTAATACAGGGTGCTGATACACAGATCTCTGATAGAAAGTCCGGCGAAAACAGGAATATTGGGTGACTCAAGAAAAGGCGGGCAATGTTAATGAATTAACGCACTGCTTACAAGAATAACCACACATAAACAATGGGTTATAGACCAGCAATTTTAGACGTAAAAAAACGCCCAAGCCAGTAAAGACTTGGGCGTTTTTGATGATGATCAACCAGCCGGTATAAAACTGGCTGGAGAAAACCATTAACGCTTGGAGAATTGCGGCTTCTTACGTGCTTTACGCAGACCAACCTTCTTACGTTCAACTTCGCGCGAATCGCGAGTAACGTAACCGGCTTTACGCAAATCGCTACGCAGAGACTCATCATATTCCATCAGCGCACGGGTCAAGCCGTGACGGATAGCACCCGCTTGACCGAAACTACCGCCACCGGCAACAGTGACGTTAACGTCAAACTTTTCTACCAAACCAACCAGTTCGAGTGGCTGACGAACAACCATGCGCGCAACTGGACGACCGAAATATTCGTCCAAAGGACGGTCATTTACAGTGATGGTGCCTGAACCAGCGGTGATGAACACGCGCGCGGTAGAGGTTTTGCGACGGCCAGTGCCGTAAAATTGTGTAGCAGACATGTCAGCTCCCCTTAGATGTTCAGTTCTTTAGGTTGCTGAGCAGCATGTGGATGCTCATTACCTGCATAAACTTTCAGTTTTTTGAACATAGCACGACCGAGTGGCCCCTTCGGCAACATACCTTTAACGGCAGTTTCGATGGTGCGCTCTGGCGCTTTTTCAATCAACTTCTGGAAGCTGATAGATTTAATGCCGCCCACAAAACCAGTGTGCGAGTAATAAATCTTGTCAGTTGCTTTACGGCCAGTCACGCGCACTTGAGCGGCATTGATTACAACAATGTAATCACCGGTATCAACGTGTGGAGTGAATTCTGGCTTGTGCTTGCCACGCAAACGCGAGGCGATTTCCGCAGATAAACGGCCGAGTGTTTTTCCCGCCGCATCCACGACGAACCAGTCATTAACGACAGATTCTGCTTTGGCAATATAGGTCTTCATGTTATTCCTGCCTAATCGGATGTGGATACTAATTTACTTAAATAGTCCCCTAAAATAGGGAGGCGGCATACTACACAGCCAAAGCTTGCTTTTCAACCATAATTTCCGATGGAATGAATCATTCAGGCCGATGAGGACGTGCAAGATATTCATGGCTCTGCATTTCCAGCAGCCGGCTCACGGTCCGCTGGAACTCGAAATCGAGTTTGCCGGTGGAATATAGTTCCGCCAACGGGCGCTCCGCCGAAATCACCAGCTTGACCTGGCGATCATAAAACTCATCGACCAGGTTCACGAAGCGACGCGCCTGATCATCCTTCTCGCGCCCTAATCCCGGCACATTGCTCAAAATCACCGAATGGTATTCGCGTGCCAACTCGATGTAATCGTTTTGCGAACGCGGCCCATCGCACAACTCAACAAAGTCGAACCAGGCAACCCCTTCGCCCAGGAAGCGCGCCCGGATCAACCGGCCTTCCACTTCAAGATCGCGATTTTCATAAACCTCAGCCGTAGTCGATAACAGGCTTTTAAAGCTGCGCATCAAACTCTGGTCGGCAGCCTCATCCAGGGGGGAATGATAAAGCTCGGCTTGTTCAAGGGCACGCAAACGGTAATCCACCCCACCATCAACATTGACCACTAACGTATGTTGGTTAAGCAATGCGATGGCGGGCAAAAAACGGGCGCGCTGCAAACCATCTTTATAGAGTCCATCAGGGACTATATTAGAGGTCGCAACTAGCGTGACGCCGCGCGCAAATAATTCTTCCATTAACGTACCGAGAATCATGGCATCGGTGATATCCGAAACAAAGAACTCATCGAAACAGATAACCCGTGCTTCCCTGGCGATGATATCGGCCACTTCTTTGAGCGGGTTTTTCTGACCATCAAGCTTTTTAAGCTCGGCATGCACACGGCGCATAAAGCGATGGAAGTGCGCACGCAACTTCTGCTCGAATGGCAAACTCTCAAAAAAGTTATCCATCAGATAGGTTTTACCGCGCCCTACCCCACCCCAAAAATACAAACCGCGCACTAGCTTACGCGGCTTGACGCCAGTCAATCGCTTGAAAAAACTACCCAACCCGGATTGCTCTTGCTCAGCTTGCCAAGCAGCAACCAGTTGTTCATATAAAAGTTGCAGGTGATCTACCGCCACTGCTTGCGCTGGATCATGGCGAAAATCCGGGCACGCTAGATCGCGCTGATAGCGCTGCCGGGGAGAGAGGGAAATTGAAGTCGTCATAGATATCGGGCAGGTAAACAAAACTGGGCGTCACTTTAACGATAAGCCTGTTGTCACGCCATTAAATTCACGCACGCAGCCGCAATCTAGACAGATGAGATCTGACGCAGCAGCAATTGAGTCAGGTCGTTTTTCATCTGGCTTAAATAACCGTGAAAAAAATGCCCTGCGTCAGCATAGCGCAAGAGCTCAGCAGGACTAAGCAATCCGCTGACCCACTGGTAAACACCATCAGCAATGACACGCTCATCTTTATCGCCCTGGATGACCGCTAGCGCACATGGGAATTGGCCGTTGCGATCATAGGAGTAGCGTTCGATGGGCGGAGCTACCAGCGTCAAATGCTGCACTGCATCTACCCTATAGCTAACCTGCGCTGCAATGTACGAGCCGAATGAAAAGCCGGCTAATAGCAATGGAGCCTGCGGCAAGTGTTGCTTTACCCATGTGACGACTGCCATTAGATCGTCCAATTCACCTACAGCATTATCAAAACTACCCTCGCTGTTACCGACACCGCGGAAATTAAACCGCAATGCATGGATCCCCAAATCGCGATAAGTGCGCATCAGTGTGGTGACAACTTTATTATCCATAGTGCCACCGTGGACCGGGTGTGGATGACAGATTAGCGCCAGCAGGCCGCGCGCTGCAAGATGGCCGTCTGAGTCGCCCTGGTGCATTACTGCTTGCAGCTGGCCACAAGGCCCGGGAATTAAAAAATCCTGCTCTTTGGCAAAGGGAAAATTCATTAGTACCTCAGTAATTAAATGCAAGTGCTCACAAGCGCGATAATTTTTGCCCATTTTAATGAGAAAATGGACTTATAATAGATCTATCAATGTCCTTGGCCGCATATTGCCCATGTTACGGCCATGCTTAGCAGGAGATTTCCGTGTACTCATTTAGTGCTTTAGTTATTACTGGTTTGCTTTGTTTGCTCGCTGGCGCAGGTATCAGCGCTGTGGTTCTTTATGTGTTCCGCGCACAAATTCTTGGGCGCGACCTTGAACAGCGTCTACACGAGGCCGAAAATTCATTGCAAGGGTACCAACGCGATGTTGCCGAGCATTTTGCGCAGACTTCCCAGCTAGTAAATAACCTGACGCACGCCTACCGCGAGGTGCACGAGCACTTGGCCAACGGTGCGCTGAAACTGGCCACTCCGGCCATTAGCCGTCAGATCCTGGATTCGGCCAATCATAATCTCAACAGCGATACCAAAGCCTATGTGGCAGAACAGCGCATCGAACCGCCGCGCGACTGGGCTCCCAAAGCTCCAGGCGCAAAAGGCACATTAAGCGAAGATTACGATCTGCGCGATGACCATCTCGCCAGCGCACGTATGCCTACCGAATCGGCCGATGATTTTGATTTCGATGGCAAGGCCAATCGGTATTAATTAAAGATAGTTACCACTGGTTTGACCGCGCACAGGACGTCGAAATAATGTTTAACCCCGCTTTGCGGGGTTTTTGTTGGCTTATAAAAATATCGACGGAGACGCTCTGCATGTTCCTACAACGCTTGCTGCAATTTGTTGGCTGGCCCATTACCGCAGGCGTTATCATTGCATTGCTCGCACTCCTTCTTTTTCCCCAATTGCGCGGCACCCCTGCGGTATCCTCCGCTAATCCTGGCAATTCAGGTATAGGTGTTGTCTCGTATGCGGATGCTGTCGATCGCGCTGCACCAGCGGTCGTCAATGTATATACCGAAAAACGCGTAATGCAACGCAACCCAAACCTGTCCAACAATCCGTTTTTCCGCCACCTCTATAACAATTCCAACCCCCCGCAACAAGAGCGTATGCAAAAGACGCTTGGCTCAGGAGTTATTGTCGATAATTCAGGATTGATCCTCACCAACAATCACGTCATCAACGGTGCCGACCGGATTGCGGTCCTACTCTACGATGGACGTGTGACCAATGCGGAATTAATCGGGATGGACTCGGATAACGATTTGGCAGTGCTGAAAATCGAACTGGATAATA
>JAJQJO010000103.1 GCA_021323495.1 Cellvibrio sp.
CAACGAGCAAAAAACAGCGCTCCAATCAAATCTTTATGCCGCGCCGCTTATTGTCAATCCAATTTACTCAAATCCCTTACCGCACCCTTATCCGCACTGGTCGCTAACATTGCATAGGCTTTTAGCGATGCAGAAACTTTGCGTGGGCGAATCTCGGTAGGCTTCCAGGCCAAAGCACCTTTTGCATTCTCAGCTGCACGGCGCGCATCCAGTTCGTTCTCGGTTAGGACAACATTGATGCTGCGGTTGGGGATGTCGATACGGATGATATCGCCGGTTTGTACCAAGCCAATTGCGCCACCAGCTGCCGCTTCAGGCGATACATGGCCGATCGATAAACCAGAGGTTCCACCAGAAAAGCGGCCATCAGTTAAAAGTGCACAAGCTTTACCCAAACCTTTCGATTTTAAATAGCTGGTGGGATAGAGCATTTCTTGCATTCCGGGGCCACCCTTTGGGCCTTCATAGCGAATGACCACCACATCGCCCTCTTTAACTTTACCGTCAAGGATATCGGCGACGGCTTTGTCCTGGCTTTCTACGACATAAGCCTTACCTTCAAATACCCAGCAGCTTTCGTCTACGCCCGAGGTTTTTACTACGCAGCCATCCAGGGCGATATTGCCTTTGAGTACGGCCAAGCCACCTTCTTTGCTATAAGCGTTTTCCACGGAACGAATACAGCCTTCCGCGCGATCACCGTCCAGCGATGGCCAGCGAGTGGCCTGACTGAATGCGACTTGGGTTGGAATGCCGGCAGGTCCGGCTTTATAGAAAGTTGCCACGGCTTCCGATGAGGTGCTAATGATGTCCCATTTGTCTAACGCTTCCTGAAAGGTCTTGCTATGGACAGTGGGTAGCTTGTTGTGCAAAAGGCCGCCGCGATTCAGTTCTGCCAAAATACTCATAACACCACCTGCCCTATGTACATCTTCCATGTGATATTTGGGCGTGTTGGGGGCTACTTTGCACAATTGCGGAACTTTGCGGCTCATGCGGTCTACATCAAACATGGTGAAGGGCACATCGCCTTCCTGCGCGGCCGCAAGCAGATGCAAAATGGTATTGGTTGAACCGCCCATGGCAATATCCAGCGCCATCGCGTTTTCAAAAGCTTCAAAGCTGGCGATAGAGCGGGGCAGCACACTCACATCATCTTCTTCGTAATAGCGCTTGGTGATTTCCACAATGCGGCGGCCGGCCTCAAGGAACAGCTGTTCACGGTCGGCATGAGTGGCAAGCAGGGAGCCGTTGCCCGGTAAACTCAGGCCGAGGGCTTCAGTTAAACAATTCATCGAGTTGGCGGTAAACATACCCGAGCAAGAACCGCAGGTTGGGCAGGCAGAGCGCTCATAGGCATCAACTTTTTCGTCGCTGGCTTTGTCATCGGCAGCAATGACCATGGCATCAACCAGGTCGAGTTTATGCTCGGCGAGTTTGGTTTTACCTGCTTCCATTGGTCCACCGGAAACGAAAATTACCGGAATGTTAAGGCGCATTGCTGCCATCAACATGCCTGGGGTAATTTTGTCGCAGTTGGAGATACACACAATTGCATCAGCGCAGTGGGCGTTGACCATATATTCGACCGAATCGGCGATGATGTCGCGGCTGGGCAGGCTGTAAAGCATACCGTCATGACCCATAGCGATACCGTCATCCACTGCAATAGTGTTGAATTCCTTGGCGACGCCGCCGACTTTTTCAATTTCGCGCGCAACTAATTGGCCGAGGTCTTTCAGATGCACGTGGCCCGGTACAAATTGGGTAAATGAGTTAGCGATAGCAATGATGGGTTTATCAAAGTCACCGTCCTTCATTCCGGTAGCGCGCCACAGTGCGCGGGCACCAGCCATATTGCGGCCAGAAGTTGTGGTTTTGGAACGGTAAATTGGCATAAGGCTTGACCTCGTAAAGCATGTTGCGAATTGCTAACAGCGGTGAATTTGGATGTTGTAATGGACGAAATCATACCAGAAAAGTGAGTTTTCCGGCAGCATGGCGCAAGCGGGGATCGAGCGAAATAACCGCTTCCGAAAGCAAAAATGGAAGCAGCGTTAAGCCTGGTTTACTCCAGTGATTTTATAAAAATCTTTGAGTTGCGCTGGTAGTTATAAAGCTCCTGTTTGGCAATCGGTAGGTTTTCGATCTTGCCCTGCACAAAACCCTGCTCGATAAACCAGTGCGCTGTTTGTGTAGTAAGTAAAAATAATTGTTTGATATGCTGTTTGCGCGCCTGGTTTTCCATTTGTTGCAGCAGCGCAGCAGCGCGCCCTCCGTTGCGATAATCCGGGTGGGTCGCCACACAGCTCAGCTCAGCCATATCGCCATAAGGATAGAGCGCCGCACAGGCGACAATGGCTCCATCTTTATCCATTACATGAAATTGGTTAATTTCCGTTTCCAACAATTCGCGCGAACGACGCACTAAAATACCCTGTTCTTCGAGCGGACGAATCAGCTCCAGGATATCAGCCACATCATCAATGCTTGCCATCCGCAATTGTTCGTATTGTCCGGAATAAATCATGGTGCCCAGGCCGTCGCGCGTAAATAACTCGGTGAGCAACGCGCCGTCGATTTCATAACTGATTAATTGCGCGCGCTGTACGCCTTGCAGGCAACTTAAGTAACAGGCACTGACCGCTTGCTGCAAATCAAAGCTGATTTTTTCGCCATGGTCCGCTAGATATTTTTTACATTCAGGCAGCGATAATTGACGAATCAAATTGCCATCACTATCGGTTAATCCATTGCCTGCAACATAGGCCAATAATTTGTCTGCTTTGATTGCACCAGCGACATGCGTTGCAACGTCGCTGGGGGTCAAATTAAAAATTTCGCCAGTGGGTGAATAGGCCAAAGGCGATAACAACACCACCGCGCCTGAATCGAGCACGACATTAAGTGATTTGGTGTTGACCTTGCGCACCTTGCCGGTATGTTGCAAATCGACACCGTCAATTACTCCATAGGGCATGGCCACCACAAAATTGCCGCTAATAACTTGCATGTCGGCATCTTGCATTGGCGAGTTGGGTAAGCTGGTTGAAAGTGCCGCTTCAACAATGGTGCGCGCTTCACCACTCGCCTGGATGACCAAACGCAAATTCTCGCTGTCGGTGATGCGCAATTGCTTATGAAAACGACTGGAGATGCCGGATGTTTGCAGATGGTCATCAATTTGCGGACGGGCACCGTGCACCAATACCAAACGCACGTCAAGGCTGCACAGAAGTGCTATATCGTGCACGATATTATGGAAATTGGCGTGGGTGATGGCTTCGCCCGGTAACATCAGAACAAAGGTTTTATCGCTATGTCTATTGATGTAAGGGGTCGAATGACGAAACCACTTTACATATGCGTTTGTAGTCGAGTCTTGGGTGTTCACAGGCACAATGTTTCTCTTCCGGATTTCGCTGCTAGAAAGTAAATCACTTTGATAGTGAAAATAAAAAAACAATTTATAAACAAAATTTTTCGATCAGACCGCGTAGAATTTTTACTGCGGGTTCAATCTGGTCAAGTGGGATAAATTCATCTGGTTGGTGCGCCTGGTTGATCGAGCCTGGGCCTAGCACCAAAGTTTGCATGCCGAGTTGTTGCATAAAAGGTGCTTCGGTGGCGAAGGCAACACTCTCGGAATGATTGCCGGTCAACTGTTCGCATATTTTTACCAGTTCACTCTGTTCATCTTCGCCAAATGGATCGACGCCTTCAAACAATGACGATAAAACGATATCGGTGCCGCTGCGCTCGGCGATGGGAGTGAGGCGCTGCTGGATAGCGCGGCGTAATTCCTCGTTATCCATTCCTGGCAACAAGCGTAAATCAAAATGCAATTCGCAGTTGCCGCAAATACGATTGGCACCATCACCGCCATGGATGCAACCGAGGTTAAGTGTGGGCGTTTGCACGGCAAATCCAGCATTGCGATATTTCACTTGCAACTCGGTGCGCAGGCCGATGAGTTCATTCATCACCTGGTTCATCGCTTCCAATGCGTTATTGCCAAGGGTTGGGTCGGATGAATGGCCGCTTTGGCCGCGCACGCGCACCGCTTCCATCATGATGCCTTTGTGCATGCGGATCGGCACCAATCCGGTGGGTTCGCCAATCACGGCGTAGCGTGGTGTTGCACCGGGGATACCATCCCGTGCCAGCGCACGCGCGCCGCTCATACTGCTCTCTTCGTCAGCAGTGGCGAGGATTACCAGCGGATGTTTGAATGTTGTCCCGAGATAGGGTTTTACCGCTTCGATAATGACCGGGAAAAACCCTTTCATGTCGGTTGCGCCCAAGCCATACAGCTTGCCGTCTTTTTCGGTAAGCGTGAATGGATCGGATTGCCAGCGGTCGGCATCGTAGGGAACTGTGTCGCTATGGCCAGCCAACACGAGCCCACCGTCGCCGCTGCCGAGCGTTGCAACCAGATTGGCTTTGCCGGGCTGCGCCAGCGGCATCACCCGGGTGCTAAAACCCATATCCGCAAAACAGTTGGCAAGGTAATCAATCACCGTGCGGTTGCTCATGTCCCATTCGGGCACGGCACAGCTTACCGATGGTAATGCCACCAGTTGTTGTAGGTTATGTTGGTAGCGTTTGAAGTCAACACTCATGGGAACGGCCTAAAAAATGCGATGGTCTGTCACGGTACTTAGGGCTGTTATCGGCGATTGCAGGTAAAAATGCAAGCACAGTAATGCAGGTACAGTGCGATAAATCCAGTTGGTAATAAACACCCGAGGCTAGCTTCGGCGCAATTTTTTGTTCTGGCGCAATGTTCTTGCGAAGACAAATGCCCCAACGTTTAACCTAATAGCGCCTGAAGGATATAGAAATACAAAATCGATAGGCCGGCGCCTGCGGGCAAGGTGATTACCCAGGAGGCAAAAATGCCGCCGATCACTCCGATATTGAGTGCACCTATACCCCGTGCCAAACCTACCCCCAGGACTGCACCCACCAGTGTGTGGGTGGTTGAGATGGGCAGGCCTATCCCCGAGGCGATAACTACTGTCGCAGCGGCAGACATCTCGGCCGCAAAACCGCGGCTGGGAGTTAGCTCGGTAATTTTTTTACCAATGGTGAGCATCACTTTGTAACCATAGGTGGCCAAGCCGATCACGATCCCGAAAGCGCCCAATAAAAGCACCCAGGATTCGACCGGCGCATTGGTTTCAACTGCGCCGGATTTGATTACGCTGATTACCGCTGCAACGGGGCCAACGGCATTGGCGACATCATTGGAGCCGTGGGCGAACGCCATCGAACAGGCGGTGAAAATCATCAGCACACCGAAAACCTTCTCGACATTGGCGAAGCGGTTGCTTCGCTCGGGACTTTGGCGTGGATAACTTTGGTCTGAATGATTTTGGCCTTGCGGGCTTTGGGATATGCGGCTGAGCAAGAAGATACCGACGGCTGCGACCAATGCGCCTATCCCCGCCGCGATAATCATGGCTTGCAGGAAACTGAATTCGACCTGGTGTTCCTTCAACACATATTTCAGGCCTTTGAGAATGGTCACCATGGACAGGAAAAAGCCGACCGCAAACATGTAATAGGGGATGTAATGTTTGGCGTTCGCGAATGGATCATCGGTATTTAAAATCAGGTGCTGTACCGAGCGGAAAATCCAGTAAGACAAAATCCCGGCGATCACCGGGGTGACCACCCAACTGCCCACTATGCCCCAGACTGCACTCCACTGAACCGCATCGGCCGAGATGCCCACGGCGGCAAACCCAATAATGGCACCTACAATGGAGTGGGTAGTGGATACCGGCCAACCCAACATGCTGGCGATCAACAGCCAGCTTCCAGCGGCGAGCAGTGAGGCAAGCATGCCGTAGACAAACAAGTCCGGATGCCGGGTCATTACTTCCATCTCGACTATACCGCTGCGGATGGTTTCGGTCACTTCACCACCGGCGAGGTAGGCTCCGGCAAACTCGAACACCATGGCGATGCAAATAGCTTGTTTCATAGTGAGCGCCCGGGCGCCTACCGAGGTGCCCATTGCATTGGAAACATCGTTAGCGCCGATGCCCCAAGCCATAAACAGCCCGAACACGCAGGCTAAAACAAACAGCAGCTGATTGTATTCAGCAAATAAATCCATGGGAGTTTTCCGAGTCCAGATGCCTTAACGCGCTAATAGAAGTTGCAACCGGCCACCCACATCGTGGGCGCGGTTGGCGATATCACCCACCCAGTCGATGATGTTGTAGAGGAACATCACATCGACCGGTGGCAGTTGCGCTTCAAGGGCAAACAGTGAAGTGCGCACGCCAATTTCGAGATGGTCGGCCTTTTCCTCCAGCTCATCCAATTCCTTGATCATATTTTCCACCACCGCCAGCTCGCGGCCACTAAAGCCGCTTTCGAGTAATTCATCAAGTTCATTGATTGCGATAAGCGCCTGCTCGGCGGCCGCTACACTGGAATGCACAAACTCATTCATCTGGTCTTTCATGCTGGCCGGAATAGTCATGCGGCGCCCCATGATGATGCCGGCAATATCTTTGGCGCGGTTGGGGATGCGATCCTGCATGGTCAGGAGCTCAAGCAAATCAGTGCGCGGCACGGGTAAAAACAAGCTTTTGGGCAGATGCAGGCGCAATTGTTTTTTGATCTCGTCAGCCTGGTGCTCGAATTGAACCACGCGCTGTTGGATCTCGCTCGCACCTGGCCAATCGTCGCTGGTGACCGCAGCAAAGAAACCTGTCAGTTCGGCCGCCGCTTTAACGGCCAGCGACATATGTTCCTGCATGGGTTTGATGGGTGAACGGCCAAACAGGTTTGACAGGTTAGCAAAAGGCATCAACTACCCCTCCGGTTAAAAGTGTACGCAGTATAGGAATATCCCCTGTCAGGGTCACGCGGCTTTGTTACATTTTTATGGCATTCCTGTTGCAATTTCGGAGGTACTTATAATCAATGTGCAGCAGGTCAAGCTTGTTAAGAGCCTAGACCCGGATAGGGGAAATGCCAGCCTGCGCGCTATTGGGCAGACGCTTGGCGTTGGAGCGGCTACAATCCGCTCAATCACTTTTATCAGTACACAGGAATAATAAGATGGCGGTGTTGGATCGGATATTGGATTTGCGTGGCTTGATTCAGGATCTGGTCGCCGACGGGCGCATGAAACAGGCAGATGCCAATATGTTGCTCGGCGCCTCGCGCACCCGCGAACAGGCGATCATGCACCCACTCGCCTATATCGCCACCCAAAACCTGGACGATGTACAGCGCCCCGGTAAAACCCTTGATGGCGTTACCCTCACTGAATGGTTGGCGACCAAGGCGCGCCTGCCGCTATTTCATATCGATGCAATGAAAATCGATGTCGCCAAGTGCACCGAGGTGATGAGTTATGCCTTCGCCAAACGCCATGGAATTTTATGCGTCAAAGTGGAATCAGATCACGTAGTCGTCGCCTGTACCCAACCGTTTATGGCGGGCTGGGAGCCGCAGGTTGAGCACGTCGCGCGCCGTGCGGTGAAGCGCGTAGTCGCTAACCCCGCCGATATCGAACGTTTCATGGTGGAGTTTTATACTCTTGCGCGCTCGGTGTCGGGTGCCAGTGGTGCGACGGCGGCCTCGGCGATTACCAATTTCGAGCAACTGGTAGAGCTGGGTAAAGCGAGTGACCCGGATGCCAATGACCAGCATATCGTCAAGATTGTGGATTGGCTGCTGCAATATGCCTATGACCAGCGCGCCTCGGACATCCATATAGAACCGCGCAGGGAAGTCGGGCGCATCCGCTTCCGCATCGACGGTGTTTTGCACTACGTCTATGAATTGCCCGCCAATGTCGCCACTGCCGTGACCAGCCGCTTCAAAGTATTGGCGCGCATGGATATTGCGGAAAAGCGCAAGCCGCAAGATGGCCGCATCAAAACCCGGCGCAGTGACGGCAGTGAAATTGAATTGCGGATGTCCACTTTGCCGACGGCCTTTGGTGAAAAACTGGTGATGCGTATTTTTGACCCGGAGGTATTGTTGCGCAGCTTTGCCGACTTGGGGTTAGTAGGCGACGACTACAACCGCTGGTACTCCATGCTCACCCGCCCTAACGGCATACTGTTGGTCACCGGCCCGACCGGCTCAGGTAAAACCACTACGCTTTATTCGTCGCTGCGACAAGTCGCGACTGACGAGGTCAATGTCAGCACCATTGAGGATCCTATCGAGATGGTGGAAGAGCGTTTTAACCAGACTCAGGTTCACCACAAAATCGGGCTGGATTTCGCGGCTGGTATCCGCAGCCTGATGCGGCAGGACCCGGACATTATTATGGTGGGCGAGATCCGCGATTTGGAAACCGCCCAGATGGCGGTGCAGGCAGCATTGACTGGCCATCTCGTACTGTCGACTGTGCATACCAACGATGCCCCTTCAACCATTGCGCGGATGTTGGATTTGGGTATCCCGTCCTATCTGATCAATGCGACCTTGTTGGGGGTGATGGCGCAACGCTTGGTCCGCACGCTCTGTCCCCATTGCAAAGAGGAAGGACACATCACCCAGGAACACTGGCAGGAATTGGTCGCGCCCTGGAAAGTGAACATGCCTGCCAAGGTTTATCGCCCGGTGGGCTGCCTGGAATGCCGCAATACGGGTTATTTAGGGCGCCAGGGTTTATATGAGATTTTGATGTTATCGGAAAACCTCAAGGAAAAAGTGCTTCCCGACTGCAACCTGCAAGACTTGCGTCGCTTGGCGATGAAGGAGGGAATGCGTACTTTGCGTTTATCGGGTGCGCAAAAAGTGGCGGCGGGATTGACCACGATGGAAGAAGTATTGCGCGTGGCACCACCGCCGGAAAAAGCGGGCTAAACGAGTTCATCCGGGATCTTGGCGATCTGCTGGCGGCATTGGCGGCTATCTGTCGTAACAAAAATTGACCTAAACACGTAGGCTCATAGGCTCAACTAACCTACTGGAGCCTGAAATCATGGAACATTCCGAACAAGAAATGAAAATATCGTCTACTAAAATCCGTCGCCTTCGCAGTGAGCGTGGTTGGTCACAAGAACAACT
Source organism: Cellvibrio sp. (assembly GCA_021323495.1). Lineage (GTDB taxonomy): Bacteria > Pseudomonadota > Gammaproteobacteria > Pseudomonadales > Cellvibrionaceae > Cellvibrio. The sequence goes on from JAJQJO010000103.1 coordinate 9,055, forward strand.
TGCCTTCGCCTCCGGGTTGAGTTTGCGAACTATCCAACGTGTTGAGGCGGAGGGGAAAGCATCGCGTGAAACACGCGTATGTCTGGCCGCTACCTTTAATGTGGAACTGATCCATTTGGAAGCTGCGGTAAGCCCTGATGTAGCGGTAAAACCTGAGCTTTCCCTACTGCGTTATAAAGTTGCCTTGATCGGGGCGGCGGTCGCGCTCGTGCCGGTACTTCTCAACATGGGCGGAATAATTATTATGAGTAGCCTGCTGCTGTCGGGCTTAACGATGATGATTATTCCACTTACGCTATACGGTGGTTTTGGTTGTTATTTTACCGGCCAACCTCGTCACGCGTCGCGCAGCAGGCGCTATGTTCAAGTTTCCTTTATCGCGACGGCCATTTTTCTGATGTTTGCATTCTTTGCGACAGGTAATTCAAATTCTGCCGCTATTAGCGTTGCTGCCCAGGTTAGCGCGTTGGCGTTAGGTATTTATTTTCTGCTGGATTGCCTATTGTCCCGGCATCAATTACATAAATAACGCAATAAAAAAATGGCGACACCGGGTCGCCATTTTTATGTGTTCAGTGCTGCGCTGATTAGAACAACAATTTAATCCCCACAAACACCAGCATAATTGCCAGCGCCGGGCGCAAATAATGGTCGGCCACGCGGTTAGCCAAATGGCTGCCAAGGTAAATGCCCGGCAGTGAACCTATCAACAAATTGGCGAGCAAATGCCAATCCACATTACCCAGGCCAGCGTGCCCCATACCTGCTACTAATGTGAGCGGCACAGCATGGGCAATCTCGGTTCCAACCAGGCGCACGGTGGGCAATAGTGGATAGAGCATAAAGAGTGCAACCGTACCCAATGCCCCGGCACCGATCGAGGTGATGGTTACAACGGCACCGAGGATTACACCGGTCACTACCGTGGCAACCATTTGCTGGCGACGGTTCATGCGCGTAATCCAGGCGTTGTTTTTGCGGCTGTAATCAAAAATTTTGCGTTTGAATAAAATCGCCACGGCAGTGAGGATCAATGCATAACCCAGCGTGGTCCTGATAATACTGTTGAGGGTATCGGTATCCATGCTAAGGCTGTGCAGCGCCCACAGGGTTAAACCCGCTGCGGGCAGGCTGCCGAGCGCCAGTTCACCGGTAATCTTCCAGTCGATATTCTTTTTCTTGTGATGGACATGAATGCCGCCCGCTTTGGTGATTGCTGCATAGAGCAAATCCGTACCCACCGCGTTCGCCGGGCTTACCCCAAAATAGAGCAGGATCGGCGTCATCAGAGAGCCACCACCCACCCCGGTCATACCGACAATAAAGCCTACTACTAGTCCTGCTATTACATAGCCAAGTTGGAAATCCATAAAATCCCGCCGCCAAACTGTTTAATTTGCAAACAGCAAGCTCCGCTAAAGTGTTGATAAACAAACAGCCGCGCAGGCTAACAGCCTCGAGTCAGCATGGCTAATGCTTAATAGTTTGAAGCTTATAACCGTGGGTTGATCAGTTGAGTGTTGTTAATGACAGGAATTGAAGCTACGGCTGATAAAGGAATGATCAATCTTCTCTGTTGTTCTTTCCCTTCTTAAAAAATCGGGTCTGCTTGCTCGTATACAGATTCGCTGATGTCACGGCCTTGACTATGCATTGTCATTGATTTTGTGCGGCCAAAAATTTTTATAACGTTCTCAATATTTGCCATTGAAGGAAGGGATCGATGTTCATAGCAGGCGCTTTTCAGATTATCCGGACGTTGTGCAAAAACCGGGTTTTTGCAAAAAAATATTATCTATCGTTATTTTTTATGCAGATGATCCTGGTTTGTGGTCAAGCTAACGCGGCGGCCACGCTCACGATTTCTACTCCGACATCAGATGGCAGATTTACCGTGA
>JAJQJO010000445.1 GCA_021323495.1 Cellvibrio sp.
TTATGTGATGGAAATGTTGCAGATGTGTGACAGTGATTGCGCGGGTATGGACTCCGGCATCACTTACGAGACGCGCCGTAAATACATCCCTGTAGGCTCGACTGCTGCATCCATGCAGCAGACGGTCTCGCAAGTAATACCGGAATCCATACAGGAAGATTGCACTACGAAGCTGCAGTCGCACCGACAAGCTGTTCTTCCTGCTTCGCCAGCAGCGCAGCGTAAGGTGCTTTCAAACCAACAAGTTTGCCGCTGTCGCTAACAATTTCCAGATGCTCCTGCAAATCGCCGTCGATTAAACGCTGGCTAATTAAGATTTCGCCTTTGTCCGGTTTTAAATGATTGTTGTGTTGCACTACAAAATCTTTCAGCAGCGATTTATTGGAACTCACCGGCGCCGATAATTCGTGTACTGCAGCAGCCAGATGCAAACGCGGGCTGGGGCTTTGGGCGGCGAGGCTATTCAACAATTGCGCCGCGCAGACTGCGCGGAAGCTGCACTCGTAAAATGCTTCACCGGTGAAATCAATAATCAGGGTTTCGCCCGACAACATCTGCCGCTGCCCACTGTATAAATTCAAGACACCCTGCAACTGTTGTTCAAACCGGCGCAATACACTGGCAAAGCTTTCGCTATTTAACTGTTGGTAAAGTTTGCCCATGTTGACGATATCCAAACTCAATCTTACCGATACTTGTTTGGGTAATTCCGGTTCCGGCTCGGGAGCCTCGTTGATGGTGGGCATTTTTTCCACTACTGCCGTGACTATCTCGCTCGCGGTCGGCAACTTATCTTTAAACTGCGACCACCACTGGCGCTGGATCGACCACCAGATCACCAACAAACTGAAAAATACCGCCGCCATCCACAGCATAAAAAAGCGATAGTCGCGCACCGTGTGCACAGGTACGTCGAGCGTCACTTCCAGATAGCCTGCGACATTATTGTGGAGCGCGATAGGAGCCGAAAACTCATAGCGGCGGCCCTTGATTTCCTGGTTGGGTTTGAACCCGCTTTGCACCAGCAACTGGTTTTCCACATTGTGGATGGTCGCCCCTATCACGTTGGGATATTGGCCGACCTCCAGCAGTATCGCCTGCAGGCTGACCAGGTCTTGCTGCAAAGTTGCATTCACTGCCTGGCGCGCGGCGCTGTTGGCCAATACCTGGCCGTAATGGCTGATCTGCTCGCGCTGGTTTTGTTCGCTATTCGAGATGTAAGCCCAGGCGCCAAAGGCACCGAGTGCAACCAACAGCAGGCTGCACAGGCTAAGTTGAGGATAGGTGCGGTAGGTTTTGATCAATGCCATCTTGTTGTTAAGTCCGTGCTCTTTATGTTGCGTTCATGGTTCAATCCCGGTTCCTGCCAGGATCGGTGATATGGACAAAGCGGAATCCCCTTACAAGGAGCCGTGCGGTGTCGTGTGGAATCGCATTCTAGCCTAAGTCACTCATGCATGCTAAGGCGTAGTTCGTGTCTGGAAGCTGCTGTAGGCGACCATGAATTCCGCTAGAATGCGCGCATTGCGCAATCGTCCACCCGGCAATCGGTATTGAAACTAGCACGTACCGGACCAGCCGTATGTTTGATACCCCTTATAGAGAGGCACTGTGAGCGAACTTCTACTGATTAATGCATCGGGTCAGGATCAGCCCGGCATCACCCGTGCTATTACCAACGTACTTGCCCGGGGCGGTGCGCGCGTATTGGATATAGGCCAGGCGGTTATCCACGATACCTTGGCCCTGGGTATTCTGGTGGAATTGCGTATCGCCCCGGATGTGCGCGCACAACTGCTGGAGCAGATCCAGCAAGCCACCCAGCCACTTGGAATCCAGGTGCGCTTCCAGTCGGTCACTCCTGAAAGCTATGAAAATTGGACTGAACAACAGGGCAAACCCCGTCACATAGTCACCTTGCTTGCGCGCCAGATTGATGCGGCGATGATTGCAGAATTAACCGCAGTAACTTCTTCCCATGGGTTGAATATCGATAGCATCAGCCGTTTGTCCGGCCGCGTATCGCTCGCAGACCTGGATGCAGGCGAACAGCACCAGGGCAGCGCCTGCGTGGAGTTTTCAGTGCGCGGCATGCCTGCTGATTTGGCGGCATTACGCGCGGATTTTATGGAGTTATCGGCGCGTTTGAATATCGATGTTGCCTTCCAGCGCGATACGGTTTATCGCCGCAACCGGCGCCTGGTGTGTTTCGATATGGATTCAACACTGATTGAAGCAGAAGTGATTGACGAGCTTGCCAAAGCTGCCGGTGTAGGCGAACAAGTTGCCGAAATTACCGAAGCGGCGATGCGCGGTGAATTGGATTTTAAACAAAGCTTCGCCCGCCGCATGGCGCTACTTAAAGGTTTGGATGAATCGGTGCTCGCCGGCATTGCCGATGAGTTGCGCATCACTGAAGGCGCAGAAAAATTAATTTCCTCGCTCAAAAAACTCGGCTACAAAACCGCAATCCTGTCGGGTGGGTTTAATTATTTTGGCCGTTATTTGCAAACCAGGCTCGGTATCGATTATGTCTACGCCAACGAGCTGGATATTGTCGATGGCAAAGTCACCGGTGAAGTAAAAGGTATTGTGGTCGATGGCCAACGCAAAGCCGAATTGTTGGCGATGCTGGCAAAACAGGAAGGCATTGCTCTGGAGCAAGTGATTGCTGTCGGTGATGGCGCCAATGATCTACCGATGCTCAGCGTCGCCGGCCTCGGCGTCGCTTTTCGTGCAAAACCTTTAGTAAAAGCTTCAGCAGAGCATGCGATTTCTAATCTTGGTCTCGATGCGATTTTGTATTTGTTGGGCTTTAGGG
>JAJQJO010000446.1 GCA_021323495.1 Cellvibrio sp.
AGCTATTATTGTCGCTCGCGGGCGAACATTCGGTGATTGTGGTTGAACACGATATGAAATTCGTGCGCTCGATTGCACGCAAGGTAACCGTACTGCATCAAGGCTCGGTATTGACCGAAGGCACTATGGACCAGGTACAAAATGATCCAAAAGTGATTGAAGTTTATCTTGGCGAGTAGGATTGGGGCGCTCAAATTTAGGAAAAGTACACTATGTTAGCCATTAAAAATATCAACCAATATTACGGCCAAAGTCATATCCTCTGGGATCTATCGCTCAATTTAAAACAGGGCACCTGTGGCTGCCTGATTGGCCGCAATGGTGTGGGCAAAACCACCCTGCTCAAATGCATCACCGGCTTATTGCCCGTGCGCGACGGCGCCATTCACTTGAATGGTTACGACATCAATAAACTCTCTACCGAAAACCGTGCGCGCGGTGGAATAGGTTTTGTGCCGCAAGGCCGCGAGATATTTCCGCTCCTGACCGTGGAAGAGAATTTAAAAATATCGCTGGGTGCACGCAAAGATAAATCGCGTTTTATCCCCGGTTTGATTTATGAATTGTTTCCGGTTTTAAAAGAAATGAAACACCGGCGCGGGGGCGATTTATCCGGTGGCCAACAGCAACAACTCGCCATTGGCCGCGCATTGGTATTGGATCCAAAACTATTGATCCTCGACGAACCCACCGAAGGCATCCAGCCCAATGTGGTGCGCGATATCGGCGAGGTAATCCGCAAACTTAACCGTGAATTGGGCTTAACCGTATTGCTTGTCGAACAAAAATTACCCTTCGCCCGCCGTGTCGCCGATGACTTTTTTATTATGGAAAAAGGCAGTGTGGTAGCCACCGGGCCAATCGCCGACTTGAAAGACGATTTGGTGCAGCGTTATCTGAGCGTGTAGCGAAGATAACGCGACTCCATCCACCACCCCGCTCCGTTAAATACGCTTGACGGGCAAGCGCGCCCCACCATGTTATATACTTCTTGACTATAACCCCCTATTAAGCGATTCTAACCGCCGACAAGTATGCCGGGCGTAATCCGGCTGGTACTTATAACTATTGGTTAGCAGGTGTCGGTAATATGCCCCTGTTTGCTTCCATCACATCAGCGTTTCATCCGCTAGAGTAAAAGCACCATCACATAAGAAGATATAACCCAAATGACTCAACTGCCTGCGCAAAAATTGTCCGTTGTCGAAAAAATTGGTTATAGCTTGGGCGACTTGTCGGCCAACCTCATATTCCAGACCCTGGTTACCTTCCTCGCCTTTTTCTATACCGATGTATTCGGTATCCCGGCAGGAACCGCCTCTTTTATTATGTTTAGTGCCGGTATGATCGGCGCATTTGTATTTACGCCCATCATGGGTTTTATCGCAGACCGCACCAAAACCCGCTGGGGTAAATTCCGCCCCTGGATTCTTTGGACCGCCATTCCCTTCGGCATCATCGCCCTGTTGGCCTTCAGCACACCCGATTTGGAACAAGACCAAAAAGTAATTTATGCCTGGGTAACCTATTTACTCCTGCTCGCCGTTTATGCCGCTAACAACCTGCCCTACTCCGCACTGAGCGGCGTACTCACCGGTAGCATGGCGGAACGCAATAGCTTGTCTGCTTACCGTTTTGTCGCCGTGATGCTCGCGCAATTTATTATCCAGGTATTACTCCTGCCGATTGTGTTGATGTTGGGTAACGGCGACAAAGCCGAAGGTTTCCACAATGCAATGATTTTATTTGCCAGCGTGGGGATCGTATTTTTCCTGATCACGTTCATCACCACCAAAGAACGCATATTGCCCATTACCGAAGAAAAAAGCAGCGTGTTACAGGACATACAAGACCTGTTCAAAAACCTGCCCTGGTTGATTATGTTGATTGTTACCGTACTGGTATTTATCAACCTGTCATTAAAAGGCGGCGCGTATATTTATTATTTTGAAAATTATCTGGATGAAAACGCGCTCGCGACTTTTTTGAATGACATGGGTTTCAATGGATTTATTGCAGGCATCAATGCCACACTGACCTCGGTCGGCATTGCTGAATTTAAATGGCCCGCCGATGCCGCTACATCTGCATTTGGTTTGTTCAACGGCTGCGGCATCATCATGCAAATTATTGGTATCTGCTTCTCCAAACAAGTCGCAGACCGTTTTGGCAAGCGCAATACCTTTGGCGCCGCGCTGTTGGTATCTACCTTATTCCTGTTTGCCTTTAATTATTTCCCCAGCGATGCCATCGGCCTGTGTTTTATTTCCCAGGTATTGCATGGCTTTTTCTATGGCCTGACCGTGCCCTTGCTATGGGCGATGATTGCCGACGTAGCCGATTATTCCGAATGGAAAAACAATCGCCGCGCAACCGCAATTATTTTCTCTGCCATGTTGGTAGGCTTAAAAGCGGGTTTAAGTATTGGTGGTTCCCTGCTTGCCGGCATCCTCGCGTTCTACCATTACGATGCGAGCCTGGCGGTGCAATCGATGGAAACTATTGGCGGTATTAAAGCGGCAATCAGTATTTATGCCTCGATTCCCTTCTTCCTGGCAGTTGCCTGTTTGTGCCTCTATTCCATCAATAAAAAGACGGAAACCCAAATCGAAACCGAATTAAACGAGCGCAGGAAATTTGTTGGTAGATAGATAATTTTTTTGCAATTAGATAGTGAGACATTGTTATGGCTGCAGAAGAAACATTAGCTCCGGAAGTGCTCGCGGATTTAAAAGCCCGCGCCATTTCCCAACCGCTGGTTGAACACATTTACACCGCTGATCCATCGGCGCATGTGTTTAACGGCAAGATTTATATT
>JAJQJO010000447.1 GCA_021323495.1 Cellvibrio sp.
GGGGGGGTCCTATGGCACTCGTGTTGCGCTTGAATATGCGCGACGCTACCCGCAACAGACGCGCAGCATGGTGCTGGATGGTGTGGCACCCGTGAGCATCGCCCTGCCTAAATATTTTGCGCGCGATGCCATGGCCGCGTTGGTTGCAGTGAACAATGAATGCCTTGCGCAAACCGATTGTGCGGCAGAGTTTGGCGATATAGTGCAAAAAACGGAAATCGTATTGCAGCGCTTAACTTTATTGCAAGACCAGGGATCACCCCTGGAAATAAGCTATGAACATCCGCGCAACCAGCAAACCGAATCACTGCGTCTAACGCCGCGCGTATTTTCATCCTTGTTATTTATGTCACTTTATTCGCGTGATTTGACGGTCCTGTTGCCGCGTGCGATCAGCCATGCCGAGAAAGAGGATTATCGTTTGCTTGCCGCAGTGTCCGCATTGGCCGGTGAGCAGTCGCAGTTGATGAATATCGCGGAAGCCATGCGTTACAGTGTTATTTGCAATGAAGATTGGCCATTGCTATCCACGGTTGATATTGAACAGAGCGCGCCTTTTTTTGGTGTCAGGTTTGTAAAGGAAATGCAGTCGATCTGTGCACTGTGGCCAAAAGCAAAATTACCAGATGATTATTGGCAGCCGATTAACAGTGCTGTACCTGCGCTTTTGCTGTCGGGAAAACATGATCCGGTTACGCCAGAAGCCTGGGCACACTCTGTGGCAGGACATTTGTCTAACGCAACTACATTAAGTGCAGCCGGCGGTAATCATTCCATTTCTACCGAGGGCTGCGTGCCACAATTGATCGCGCAATTTATCGAGCGAGCTTCTATGCAAAACGTTAAAGCAGGTTGCGTAGATAAAATAAAACCCCTGCCATTGGTGCTGGGCGCAAATCAAAAGAAATCGGCCAGTTCGGCATCGATGAATGTGTCCTCAGCAGGTATTCCGCCGTTAGGGAGAGCAGAATAATGATTCGTGTGGAGCATCTCAGCAAAAATTTTGCTACAAAAAAAAGCAGCGGATTTCATTTTCCTGGTGGAAAAAAAGCCATTTCACCTGCGCTTATTACCGCCCTGGATGATGTAAGTTTTACTTTAAATGACGGTGAGATTACTGGCTTGTTGGGGTTAAACGGCGCAGGCAAATCCACACTGATGCGGTTGATTTATGGTCTGTTGCAACCGAGCGCGGGAGAAGTCTGGGTCAACGAACATCAGGTAAGTAGAAATCCTAACGCCGCACGGCAGCAGTTGGGTGTGCTGCCGGATGATACGGGTTTATACAAACGTTTAACGGCGCGCGAAAATATTCGTTACTTTGGTGAGTTGCAGGGGCTTGAGGGCCATGTGCTGGAACAATCTATCGATCAACTAATTTCCTGGTTGGGAATGGACAACATCGCCGGGCGCCGCGCTGAGGGCTTTTCATTGGGCGAGCGGATGAAAACTGCGCTGGCGCGTGCGATTGTCCATCAGCCGCAACATGTGTTATTGGATGAGCCGACTAACGGCTTGGATGTGATCACCACGCGCGCGGTGCGCCGCCTGTTACACGAGTTAAAACTACAGGGCCGCTGTGTTATTTTTTCCAGTCATTTGATGCATGAAGTTAGCGGACTATGCGATCGTATTATTGTAATTTCCCACGGAAAGATTTTGGCGGATGGCAATCTTGAGGCAATTCTTGATGCAGGTAAATCGCACAATCTCGAAGATGCGTTTGTCAATTTGGTCCAGCCGCAGGAGGAGCAACAACATGCGTGAGTTATTGAGCAAAATTGCGATAGTGTTTCGCAAAGAATGGCGCGATGCCTTGCGCGATAATAAGAGCCTGCGCATGACGCTCCTGATGCCGATTTATTTCGTAGGAGTATTTGTTGCCTCTTCGCTATTTATTATCCATATGAGCAACCAATCCAAAGCGACTAACAATGAGCCGATCAAGCTGGCGGTGGTGGGTGCCGAACAATTGCCACCACTGATTGATTGGCTGCAGGAGCGCGGTGTGCAGGTTGAAGCTGTGGATGATGGTGCTTACCAGAAAGTTGAAACAGGTGAGTTGGGTTATGCATTGATTATTCCCAAGGACGCACGTGAAAAATTCGCCACTGGTGAGTCGATTGAATTGGCATTGGTATTTGATGCAACCAACGGTAAATTACAGGGCGCGATCCAGTTTGTACGGCAGCAAATCTGGAGTTGGAACGGACGTATGGGCAGTTTGCGGCTGTTATCGCGCGGCATTTCGCCCGGTATCGCCAACCCGGTTTTTATCCGCGACCTCAATATTGCCAGCGATGAAAAAATGGGTTTTTTTGTGATGGCGAGTCTACCCATGTTATTAATCCTCACAGCATTTATGGCTAGTGTCGGATTTAGTGCCGATATGACCGCTGGTGAGCGCGAGCGCCGCTCGCTGGAATCCTTATTAATCACACCGGCTTCCTCGACCAGTTTGGTATTGGGTAAATGGCTGAATAGTTTTTCGCTCACATTAATCGTGTTATCGGTAGAAGTAAGTCTTCTTGTGGCTGCATTTGCGTACGTACCCTTTAAAGAATTGGGCTTGCGCGTTGATGTATCACCGATAGAATTGGCTGGAGTTTTTGCGGTGCTGGCATCACTCGCACTCCTGGCGACCGGGTTGCAATTTTTGATTTCATTGTTTGCACGCAGTTTTAAAGATGCCCAAACCTATATGGGATTAATGGTGTTTATCCCGATGGTGCCGCTGTTTTATACCCTTTTTAATCCCAGTGCCTACGCCGATTGGTTCCGCTGGGTACCGGTGTTGGGGCATCAGGT
>JAJQJO010000448.1 GCA_021323495.1 Cellvibrio sp.
TGCACAAAATAAATTGCTGACAGCTCAGCAAAATACTCGCGCTCATTTGTGGATGCGTAGGCAGGTTTTAATAGTGATCCGTTGAGGTCCTTTTGCGCTAGGTAAAGTCCCTTCTGTTGGGAGGCAAGCCAAGACGATTTCAGTATTGGATAGTTTTGAGACCAATTTTCATAATGCCACGCATGTGCTAGCTCATGCATAACGCATTTTTTAGCCCATAGGTCGGTCAGCCACAAAAAATTCTCTGCATGATAAATAACAACCGAATGGGTCCACCTTTGGTCCCCCAAAAGAAGGACGGAATCGCCATTGTTAGGAAAGTACATCAAACCACTGCTCTGACCACCGAGAGTGGCGCTCGGCCCGATCATAATATAAAAGCTGGTGGCCTTTAGATAATCGTGGGTTGCTACAGGGATCAGGCCAAAAATGTAATCCAGCGTTGCCTCTAACCTTACCGCGGCCTTTTTTAATTGAACCTTATCCTGTTCAACCTCGGGAGCCTCAACGAAAATCGAATACTTTGAATTTATCTGGAGGTATTGCCTTTTAGGATATCGATAATTTACGCGTTTATCTTTGGCTACTTTTACATCTATTTTTGACGCCGTCGACAAGCATTTTTTTTCATCATCAGTGAAAACCGTTTTTCCATCAATGGTGCAGGAAAATACATCGGCCTTTAACGATGCAGGGAAAACACAGATTAACCCTATGATCAGCAATAGCGGGGATAAAGACATAAATTATAAATTCCATGCAAATGTTGCTTTATAAAATAGCCGCGCATACTACCACTTCTTGCTCATTTATCAGACAACATCGTCGGCCAGAAATACGCCTACCAACAGCAAACAATAAAATAGGATACCAAAGAAAATCCATACACAATTTGCCAAGGTGAAATTGCTACTGGGCTCACCTCCCGGGTCATCACGCCAATATTAGCTGCATAACTATTCTCTTGCATAAAATACCTTTAAAGTTGGTTTTTCAATCAAATAATCCCGGGAACTCGCTGTCCTGAAAACACCTCATTACCTTGCAGCCTCCTGCCTTTTTGAACAGGATCAGCTTTTAAAAAAGCCCAGATCCAACTCATTAAAGCGCGCTAGATTTGGAAACACATCCGCAAAGTTACTCGCGGGTAAACCATACCAACTGGCGAGGGTTGCGGCGTATTGGTCCATGCTGCTGGTGGGGATAATCCTGCCCTCACCTGCATCGTCTTTTCCGCCGATAATTAAATCGGGAAATGTGCCATACACTTCACCGCCACTTACCGCACCGCCCATAATCATTTGGTGGCTGCCCCAACCATGGTCGGTGCCATCGCCATTACTGGTGAGGGTGCGGCCGAAATCGGAAGTGGTAAAGGTCGTAACTTGATCGGCAATACCTAATTCAACTGTTGCGTTATAAAACGCATCCAGGGCCGCGCTTAATTGCGCGAGCAAAATATCATGGCGACGCAATTGGTCGCCGTGGGTATCGAAATCCCCCATACCGATAAAAAAGGTTTGCCGGGTCACTTGTAAACTGCTGCGCGCCGAAAGCATCTGCGCCACCATTTTTAAATTGGCGGCAAGCGGATTGCCTGCAGGGAAAACGGTTTGCAGTGGTGTCTGAGCATCGAGTGCTGTTTTTACCTCGCCAGCAAGATCCCAGGCGATGGCTTGGGTGCGGGCGTATTCGCGCTGGAAAATATTCTCTTGCTGCTGCGCCAGCAACGCTTGATAAATCTGGATACGGGTTAGTTCGCGCGCGTCGGTGGATTTTTTGTTGAAATTTTCCAGTTCTTTAATGCCGGCCGAATCGATTGAATAAGGTACGACGCTATCGCCACTCTGCCAGATGTTGGAACCGCTGAGCGAAATATTCATCGATAATTTTTTGTTGATATTCATCGAATGCATAGCGTCCGCTGTGCGCCCTGCCCAGCCATTGCGGCGCGTGCTGGACTGCAAACTCTGCAAAAAGGTTTGCTGGTCATTGTGCGAAAACAATTGCGGCGGCAAGAGTGACTTGTTGCCCTGGTAATTGGTTTTGGTTACCGGTTCAACTAATGCGCCCACATTGGTCAACAAGGCCAGCTTGCCCGAATCAAATAATTGCTGCGCATGGGACATGGTTGGGTGAAAACCGAGTTTTGCACCCGAACCACTCAAGCTGGTAAGCGAGAGTAATTTATTTTGCTCTAGCGCCAACGTTTGGCGCGATGCCTTATAGGCGGCGTATTCGGTATCACCGGTTGGAACAACCATATTAAATGCATCGTTGCCACCAAATAAAAAGATGCACACCAGCGCCTTGTAGGAATCAGCGGGTTGCACCATGGCGTTGGCAAGCTGCAGGCCTGCACTGGTGGCATAAGCGGTGCTGCTGCCTAACGCAATACTCGCAGCTTGCTTTAAAAAATGACGACGGTTGTGGGTATTTTTTTTCATAGGATTATCTCTGCACCGCGTATTCAGGTGAAGCCATGACCAAAAACAGGGCTTCATAGACCAGCATATCCCGCTGCCACATTTGGCCTGTCTCGCCCCAGGTAGGATCAACTTTATTGTTATTTAAATGATCCAGAATCAGATCGTACATGGGTTGGCTCATCTGCCCGGCCATCACAATCAAATTTAAATGGTCCAGTAAATCCGCCGGCTTGTTGGTGAGCTCGCGCTCGCGGTCCAGATGCAAGCGCGGTGAAAATACATCCCAATTGCCATCAATTGTTGGCTCTAGCCAATCGTGGGGTGTGTCACGCCAGAAAATCGCATTACTTAAAGTAGATGCTTTGGACATGATCATG
>JAJQJO010000449.1 GCA_021323495.1 Cellvibrio sp.
AGGTGATATCGGCATCTTCAGCAGCGTAATGCCCCGCCTCTTCCACCTTTAATTGGTTAAAACCAAGCTGTTTTACACCTTTACCGGCAATCTCCTCAAAGGTCACGGTTTTATAATCGAGATAATTCAGCGCAAGATCATCCATATTGTGGCGACTACCGATGGAATTCCATACGTAGGACTCAAGCATGGTATCGAATGCGATGCCACGCAATTCGATACCGTAGTTGAGTAGGACACTGCGGTCATACTTTAAATTCTGGCCGATTTTTATTTTTCCTGGATCCTCCAGGATGGGCCTTAATTCTTGCAACACCCACTCAATTGGCAATTGTTCCGGAGCACCCATGTAATCGTGGCCGCAGGGAATATAAACGGCTACGCCTGCTTCTATCGCAAAACTCACGCCGACAATTTTTGCATCCATAATTTCCAGCGCGGTAGTTTCCGTATCAAACGAAAATTGCGGTGCTTGTTGCAAACGATTTAACCAATCAGCAAAACTATTTTTATCGATAATAATGCCATACTGGATTTTCGTTGTAGCGGCTGACGGAGCCGGTTCGTTACTATTTTCCGGTTCTGCATTTTCTCCGCACGCCAGCGGCATTGCACTTGTGGTGGGCACTGATGCTTTTTCATCGTCTATTTCTTTTACCCAACTTTTAAACTCCAACTCATCAAACAGGTCACGCAGGCGATTTCGATCAGCTTGGCCGCAATGAATGGACCCAGGTGCTATAGCCAATTCCACATCAGTTTTGATTGTGGCGAGACGATAAGATAAATAAGCCATTTCGCGATGTTCAATTAATTTTTCCGGTATTGTTTTCGCACCGCGAAATGTCAGTGTCCGCACTTTTTCCAAATCGCTATAAATCGCATCCAACCCACCGAGCCCCTGAATTAATCCCTGCGCCGTTTTTTCGCCAACACCTGGCACCCCGGGAATGTTATCAACCTTATCACCCATAAGTGCGAGGTAATCAATCATCAATTCAGGGCCAAATCCGTATTTTGCATTTACTCCGGGGATATCCAATACCGTTTCCGTCATGGTATTGACCAAAGTGACATATTCGTTCACCAGCTGCGCCATATCTTTATCGCCAGTGGAAATAACGACCGGCATGTGCTGCTCGGTTGCTTGGCGCGCGAGAGTGCCTATAACATCGTCAGCTTCTACACCATCAATCACAAATAAAGGTAATCCCATGGCTTGGACTATGTCGTGAATGGGCTGCACTTGTGGGCGCAGGTCGTCCGGCATGGGAGGCCGATTGGCTTTATATTCGGCATAAAGGTCATCGCGGAAGGTCTTGCCCTTTGCGTCGAAGACAACCGCAATCGGGCTGTGCGGATAATCCTTCAGGAGGCGGCGCATCATATTAATCACTCCTTTAACTGCACCGGTGGGCTGCCCCTTGGAATTGGTCAAGGGAGGCAGAGCATGATAGGCACGGTAGAGATAGGAGGATCCATCAACAAGCACTAAAGGCGCTTGGGTATTCTGAGTCTGAGTCATAGTGAAAGTCTGCGATTAGGGCTGCTTTTGATGCCCCGCAGGATACACCAAAGAGCCCCTCACCGAGCCACAGCACGTCCCGGCAGCGATGCAGGTTACATCTATAGGAAACCTATTTAGCCTAAAGTGTTACCAATTAAAAATGTGTTACCGCGTGCCACTCTTCACTCGAAATTTACATAAACACTCTAAGTTTCGGTATTTATTCACATTTTTACCTTTGCACCGCCAAAATTTTTATCTCGAGACTAGTCAAAGTTAAAAACTATGTTACTATACGTTACATAAGGTAACAAACGAATTTACCAAAATTCGCTCTAACTCCCCTTATACACCTTGAACCCAAGACAGAAAGGTTGCTCACAAGGCAACTGGATTTAATAACCATCGGAGGAACCCACGATGAAAAATACCGCAATGATATTTGCAACTTTAATACTAACTGCCACCGGCGCTTTTGCCGATGAGGCCACTAACAACCAACTGACTCTGGCTGCTGCTGATGTAGGCGTTAAGACAGCTTGGGTTGAAACTCAGGAAGATGCCGACGCGCGCATTGCTGATGAACTGAGTGCAAAGACGGACGCTTTAAACGACCAGGTTAATGCAAAACTCGAACAGAAGCTTGAAGCAAAAATTGCACAAGAACTCGCATTTTAAGTTGTAACAGCAGCGATTAGTCATCACTGCTGTGAGCTTTCTTTAAGCTGTTGTTTTGATTGGACTATCTCCCTTATTTTCTTCTCGTGTATTAGCCCTGCATCCGGTCTTATAACTTTTTGTTAGATCGCTGCGGGGCTCTTTTTTTATGCCGGTCACAAATTTGCAATTTGCTTTGGTCTGGCACCTAAGCCCCTCGCTCTGCTCACTTATTAACCTAGAATCGAGTTCAAGTTACGTTCTCGGGACGGACTTCCCGTGAAAAAATATATTTAACTGCCTCAAACGCAATGGAGGATCCCATGGATACCTTAATTTTTTCCCAAACTGCTATTTTTCGTATGCAACAACTGGCGAGCTGCTTTTATCACAAAACAGGAACTCGCCATCGCATGGCGACGCAGGAAGGAATGTTGGGACTGCTACGGGATGCAGGTTCTTCGGCCGATAAGGACATACGTCAATATTATGATGCGTTTGTAATGGAGCTAAATAAACACCAATTAGAGATGCTTGAAGCACGCAATGTAAGCATGCGCAAGCCTTTCTATGCCTCAGTGAACACTCCCGTCCGCAAGGCAAGTTAAAAAACTGTCGCCTAGCTGTTGCAACAGTT
>JAJQJO010000450.1 GCA_021323495.1 Cellvibrio sp.
TTTGTAAGTATAAGGCCCAAGCGGATCATCGCCTTGGCTTTCAATCACACTTAAATGTTGGCGGTCATAATTTTCCGCGATGCCGGAGGTATATATCACATACCAGCGATAACCCTTTGGTGTATTCAAACGATGGAACTCAAAAGCCCAAAAATTGCAGCAGCGCTCCAATTCGCTTTCCGACCAGATATGAATGGGTGTTGCTGAGGCGAGACCAGCGAGCGTGGGCGCTTTGCGCATTACCAACTGCGATGTCCAAGTAGTGGTAGTTAAATAATAATTGCCTTGAAAATATTCTAACCAGGGATCGGCGCCATTGGGGTAAATAGGATTGGTGAAAGTGTTGGAGTCAGTCGCAATCTTATCGGGCGATTGCGCTGGCTCTTTGGTTGCACAACCGAATAAAACGATTGGCAATAACAAGCCCGTTATTAATTTTTTCATATTTTATATTTTCTCTCTCACTGGTTACATCTTTTTTAATTTTTTTGTAGGTTGCTGGTGAGGAACGAACCGCAACATGACTATCTATCAATTCACATCGAAACCTTATTCAATGCACCACTTGGCTTTTGGTTGACGCGGCGACATGGTCATGTTGCGGTTCGCAGGCTCACCAGCAACCTACTTCAACACCATCACAAAACCGGCGTTGGGTCGCAGGGTAATTGTTTGTGGAGCTTTACTATTAATTTCTTGCTGTACAAAACTGCGTTCAGTCTCGCCACTGCCAATCAACATGCCTTTTTTATCTCCCGCAAAACTTAAATCCAGCGTCAGTATTTTACTTTCCGCTTCGGCGTTAATACCGGCAACATACCAGGCATCGCCCGCCCTGCGCGCAAGCACCGCATATTTCCCCGGATAGCCATCGATAAATTTTATGTCGTCCCACTCGCGCGGCAATTCACGCAGGAAGTCTTTTACGTAACCCGGCACTGTCGCCATCCCTTCAGGAATTTCGGCAAAATGTTGGATACCGGAAATCATCAAGACTGATTCCGCCAATTCAAATGAATTTTCCGTCACGCGTTTGATGTCAGGAATATCGCCGAATGCCAGAGGGGTAAAATCCATGGGATCAAATACATTGCGCGCAAACAGCGCCATGGCAACGTGTTGCGCAACCGGATCTTGATCGGCTTGCGAGAAAGTCGTGAACTCAAAACCTTTGATTGATTCCATGGTCATTAAATGGGGATAGGTGCGTTGCCAGCCGCGTGGCAAGGTGGCACCGTGAAAATTCACCGACAAATCGTATTCAGCAGCGTCTTTTAAAATATCCACATAATAAGCAATCATGGACTGGCCATCGCCCGCAAAAAAATCAATTTTTAACCCTTTTACGCCTAGATCACGCAAGCGCGCAAAAACGGCGGCGCGCTGCTCACGGGTTAACAATTCACTTTTGGGGCTATAGGGGGTTGTATTCCAATCACCCGAAGAATTAAACCATACCAGCACACCGATATTTTTCTGCGCGGCGTAATCCACCAACTTTTTTAATTTTTCATACCCGATTTTTTTATCCCAGTCCGCATCAATCAGGGTGTAATCCCAATGCATATCGGCAGCGTAGTCGATAAATTTTTTCTGCACATCAAAGGTAGTGAAATCATCTTTTAAAATCGCCCAACTCCAGGAAGCATGGCCGGGCTTTACAAAATCATTTTTTAACTTAATGGCGGGGATCGCCAGATCAGTGCCGAGGGTGGATTGCATAATCCCGGGTAAATCGCCTATCGCCAGGATGCGCCAGGGCGATATTAATTTCTCCGTACCGCGAGCAAGCAATGCACCTCCGGTAAAAACTTCCGGTGCTTGTGGTGGTGCCAGGGTATATTCGCCATTGGCAGATTCATGGGCCAAACGCGATGCGTGCCATGTACCATCCATCCCCGCTTCAGAAATTAATATCCAATTATTATTGGTGTTGAATAATCCGGGAAATGCCCAGCCAGCACCCAGGGTTGATGGGGTGCCCACCGGCATATCCATTTGATAATGCTCTTCGTAGGATGGATTGGTATTACTCCAGCCGGTTTGCGCTACCGACATAGGTTGCAGCCAGGCTTTGGCGGCCGCAGGAAATTGGAAGCTGGTGGCTTCTTTCACAAATTGTTTTTGCGCGATAGCAGGATCAGTTACCAGGTAACGAAACGCGACGCCGTCATTGGAAGCACGGAAAGTGATATGCAATTTCTGCTGTTGCGCATTGCTAATAACAAAAGTTTGTTCATTGGCACTATAGGCAATGTTGCTTTTCTTGCCCACGCGCATAGCGTATTTATCTTCAATAAGGGTTATTGCTGATTGGGATTCGATAGCTACACCCCGGGTGAAATCAGCCGCGGTCAACTGCAATCCCAAATCCGATTCCAGGATAACCGGTTCTGTAGCGCGATCAACTGAGTAGGCAAGTGTATTTTGCTGAGTGACAAACACCTTGATATGTAATTGTTTATCGGGACTTGTGAGTAGATCCGGCGCTGGCTTACTGCACCCTGCTAACACCGAAATACCAAGCATGACAAAATAACTACCTATTATTCTCATAAAAACTTTCTCACGTCGCATATTGTGTATTTTAAAGCGATTGCAGGTTGGAACGGGCCGCGCCGATTGATGCAATTCCGTCGGCTCTGTTGCTCAGCCCGCGCCAACCTGCATTTATCTATTTCAAGCGCGTTAAACTGAATTGTTGGTTGCTAGCCCCCGTTGCAGTCCACTGGATAATTTGTGCACCGTTAGCCGTACTTAAATTCAATACATCCAAAGGTAAATTACTCAGTT
>JAJQJO010000104.1 GCA_021323495.1 Cellvibrio sp.
GTAAAACCGGGCACTTTATCGCGGATGTCTTCAATTTCCTTAAGGATTGATTCCTGCGAGCGGCTTTGGATAATGCGCCCTTCATGTTCGGTGATCGAACAAAACGTACAGCCGCCGAAACAACCGCGCATGATATTCACCGAGGTTTTAATCATGTCGTAGGCGGGAATTTTTTGTTTGCCGTAAATCGGATGGGGCACACGGGCGTAAGGCAAATCAAATACACCATCGAGCTCATCGGTTTCCAGTGGAATCGGTGGTGGATTGATCCAGATTTCGCGGTTCTCATGTTTTTGGATCATCGGGCGCGCATTGTAGGGGTTTGCTTCCTGATGCAACACCCGCGATGCATGCGCGTATAAAATCGGATCATTGCGCACTTTGTCGAACGATGGCAGGCGCACGTATACTTTATCTTCATCCAGCATTTCACTGCGGTTTTGCAGTGGCATGGGGATAATCCGGATCGGTTGCGGCTCGTTGGGATCGAGCACTTTTTCGCTTTCGATTCCCTGCGCGGGGCAGCCCTGAGTTGTTAATTGGTTTGCAGCTTCCGGATTTAATGCAGCGATTTGCTCCGCCATTTTTTCCGGATCGAGTTGGCGTAAGCCAATTTGCGAGTTGTTGATATCCGTTTGTGCAACATCCACAACCGATTTTGCGTTGTGTTGGTACTCATAAGGATTGGGCAATTTATCGATATTGCCCGGCCAATCGATGCGCGTGGAATCAATTTCCGTCCATCCCGCAGGGGCTTCTTTTTTGATGACCACTGTGCCGCGGATACTGTCCATTTCTTTAATACTTTTACCCGCTGCGAGCGAGTGGGCGATTTCGGCAATCGCGCGCTCAGCGTTGCCATACAGCAAAATATCAGCAGTGGCGTCGATCAATACTGAGCGGCGTACTTCGTTGCTCCAGTAATCGTACTGGGCAATGCGGCGCAAGCTGGCTTCAATACCGCCGAGCACGATCGGCACATCTTTGTAGGCTTCTTTGCAGCGCTGGCTATATACGGTCACCGCGCGGTCAGGGCGTTTGCCGCCTTGGCCACCGGGAGTGTAGGCATCATCGGAACGCATGCGCAGGTCGGCAGTGTAGCGGTTGATCATGGAATCCATGTTGCCCGCACTTACACCAAAAAAAAGATTGGGTTTACCGAGGGCTTTAAATGGCTCGGCACTGCGCCAGTCGGGCTGGGCAATAATCCCCACGCGAAACCCTTGGGATTCGAGGAACCGGCCAATTACCGCCATACCAAAACTCGGGTGATCCACATAGGCATCACCGCAAACGACGATAATGTCGCAGGTTTCCCAGCCAAGCTTGTCCATTTCTGCACGGCTCATCGGCAAAAAGGGCGCCGGCTTGTAGGTTTTAGCCAGGCTGTGGATATTGGGTTTCGGGTAGGAAAAAAGGTGTTTGGCGGTGCTGTTCATGCTTGGGTACTGCGCTGGGTAAGAATCAGGCGGCTATTGTCCCAGAAATGGGGGGGAGGCAATAGGTTTTTTTGGCAAATAGCCTCCTTAATAAAATGGCCAGCAAAAAAAGCTGGCCGATGCACGCGTAGCGAATAAGAAAATCAATGGAGATAAACATGTTGTCCGTTGTTGCTTATTGTGCGGAGCAAATCTGCAGGTTTATTTTATTTGTTTCTGCAATAGTGCCTCGTATCCGCCTTCGTTCACTGCATTTTTAAAACCCATCGCTTGTAATGTCTGCTGGGCGATGCCGGAGCGATTTCCGGAACGGCAGTACAGGTGGATGGTCGCGTCCTTGTCAGTGGTGACTTCGCTGATGCGTGCAGCAATTTCTTCATAAGGGACATGTGCAGCGCCTTCCAGATGGCCGGAGTTGAATTCATCGGCAGTGCGGACATCGATCCAAATATCGTTTGCAAGAGTAAGGCTGGGCATGATCAACAATAAACCTGTGATAAATAAGTAGTTAAGGCGGCGCAGCATAGCAATCTCCCCCGGTTATGTTCCACTTTTATAAACTTTTCCAGAGCCAGAAACAACCACGCCCGCAAGTGCGGGCGTGATGTAGTGCAGGTGAAGTGAATTGGATGTGGAGATCTGGCCTGTATTAAACACTCGCCAATAACCTGTCGTACTTGCGGCTGAGCATATCGTAAAATTGTTCGCGCACCTGGACGATGGTGTTCTTCAACGCGGTAATCTGTTCGAGTGAAATATCCTTGCGGCCGATGTAAACCTGTTTGCGGTAGACCGCGATCTTGGCGCCGTACAAGCGGAGGCTGCGCTCCAGGTTCTTTTCACCCAGCATTAACAATTTCGCTTCGGCTTCAGCCAGTTTCTTAAACTCGGCGACAAGTTCGCTATTGACTGCATCCAGCTCAGCGCGGCGCGCTTGCGGCCAGCGTTCACCGAATTGGATAGATTCCACTACCAGTGACGAATATTTGGCGAAGATGTGGGTCACTGTGCCGACCTGGGTTGATACCTCTTCCAGAATTTGCAGGCGGCGATTGTCGCGCGCGCTGGTTGCCGGATGTTGGTTGCCCTTGCGTAGTACAACCCACGCGGTAACGGCGGCAATTAAAGCGCCCAAGCCAATTTTCAGGGATGTGTCAGTTAATTGTAAAAAAAGCTCGTTATCCATTTGGTATTGCCCCTCTGTCAGAAAAACGGCGGTTTTGGTGCGTTGACAGGGGTTTTGCAAAAAGCAGGCCAGTAAGCATACCTGGTGGTGTGTTGAGCTGAATGGCAGCATTCACTTCAAGACACGCCGTAAATCCATCCATGGAGGCTCGACTTCGACATCCATGTCTCAGACGGTCTTGAAGCAAATACTGCCATCCATCTCAACGGAGAGGTTTGAGTAGGGCTTCCAAACCATTCAGGCGGATTTCATACATTAGCCCCAGCAACTGGCCGAGTTTGCCTTTGGGGAAGCCTTCACGCCCCATCCACATCAAGTAGTGCTCGGGAATGTCGGCGATAACATGACCTGCATACTTGCCGTAGGGCATGGGAGTGGTAACTAATTCTTTGAGCAGTTGGGGATCAAAGGGAAATTCGTTCACGCTCAGCCTCCGGCCAATTTCACGGTGAAACCACGTTTCTCCAGCTCGGCTTTGAGCTTATCGCGCTGGTCGCCCTGGATTTCAATGATCCCGTCTTTCAATGAACCGCCAACGCCGCAAGTGACTTTCAAGGCTTTGGCCAGGTCTTTTAATTTAGCTTCATCGAGCGGTACACCGGTAATTGTAGTTACGCCTTTGCCGTTGCGGCCCGCGGTCTCACGGCGGATGCGTACTATGCCATCGCCCTGAGAAATAGTTGCGGTGGGTTTTTCTTCTTTAATCCGGCCGGTTTCGGTGGAGTAGACGAGACGGGAATTTTTATCTTTCATGGTAATGGCTCGCAGGAAACTAGCTGTCAATTCTAACCCCGGGCACTGGTAGAATGCGCACAACTTTTTAACCGACAGCAGTTTTACCAGGATTCAATTATGTCAATCAACGGTCAATGGTCACCGCGATGGCAACCGGTTATCGATACCTTTGCCGCTAATTTTACGATGGGCGAGGAGGGCGCCGGACTGGCGTTGCTACATCGTGGTGAGATGGTGGTAAATGTGTGGGCAGGCCAGCGCAGCAATAAGTTGGCGGGGCTGGAGCGGGTTGATTGGAGTGAGCACACGCTGGTCAATATTTTTTCGGCAGGCAAAGGCCTGGTAGCGCTCTGTATTTTGCAATTGGTGGCTGAGGGCAAATTGCAGTTGGACGAGCCGGTCGCCGATATTTGGCCAGCGTTTGCGCAGGCGGGTAAAGGCGCGATTACCTTGCGGCAGTTGCTTTGTCATCGCGCGGGTTTATCGGCGTTCCATCAACATATTGCCAACGAACAGATTTTTGATTGGGAGTTGATGACCCAGGCAGCAGCAGCCGAGACACCCTGGTGGGCGCCGGATAGCGCACAAGGTTATTCGCCGTTTATGTTTGGCTGGATTCTGGGTGAACTGGTAAAACGTGCAAGCGGTTACCCCGATTTTAATGCCTATTTCCAGGCGAAAGTCGCGCAGCCGTTGGGTGTGGAGTGTCATTTCGGCGTACCCGATAATTTATTGACGGCGATTGCTGATACCGGCCCGCTGAAACGCCCGTTGGGGGTTGCGGCCAGTTCGAACGGTGCCGATAGCATTGCCTTGGGAAAATTGATGAAAGCAGATCCGCGCGGTGTTACCAATCGCGCCTTCTCCAACCCAATAAGCGTGATGACGGCGACTAACTCGCGCGAATGGCGCCAGGCACAAATTCCGGCAGCGGGTGCCCATGCGGACGCGCGCGCGCTGGCGACTATTTATGGTGCCCTGGCAAACCCCCGCCAACAAATATTAGCGGAACCGGTGTTGCGGCTTTGCTGGCAACAACAGACATTCGCTGATGATCGCACCCTGGGTTTACCGCTACGTTTTAGCCATGGCTTTATGTTGTCGCAGCACGACCGGGCTGATTGTCACTATGGTCGCGGCGCACGCGCATTTGGCCATCCCGGCGCAGGCGGTTGTATTGGTTTTGCCGATCCTGATTTTGAGTTGGGATTTGGCTACGTGACCCACCGCATGGGGCAGGGTTTATTAATCGACGAGCGCGCGGTGCGTTTGATCGATGCGGCTTATCAGGTACTGGAGCAGGAAAATGTCTGACATTGAAGAGCAATTAATTGAGGTGCAAACGCGGGTTGCCTATCAGGAAGACACGCTGGCGCAATTGAATGAAGTGATTACTAAACAGGATGCCGAGCTTGTCCAGTTGAAACAGCAAATGCGGCTGCTGGCCCAGCGATTGGATGAATTAATGCGCGATCCGGCACAGGGCGGTGATGCGGAAATTATCAGTGACAGGCCGCCACATTATTGACGATTTTATAAAGCTGTTTTCGCGATTTTAATGGGCGTCACTTATCTGGCGGAGAACGAAAATTAAATGACGCACTAGTTCGCATTATTGACAATAACTGTGAACTGATACGCGCTTGTGGCGCACCCAAAAAATTCCTTGTCTACACTGTGACTTTAAAGAATCTTACTTGGGGCGATTTCGTTCACTATGCAGCATTCCAGTTCAAGGAGTGACCCCGCAAGTCAATTGCCGGGTGATTTCGCTATCGGAAACGTGTTGGACGCATCCAGCATTGCCTCCTGGAGCATGGATGTTATACAGGGGGAGATGCAAATCTCTCCGCAGTTCATGGCGTCGTTAGCTGATCCTGTGTCGGAATTATCCGACCTTTCCAATTTGTTGGCACTTTTACCTAAAGCCGATAAATATCTTTTCCTCCAATCCTTCAATGCCGATCCCCTTGATCAGGACACTGAACGTTTACGCTCCTGCGATGTGCGTTTGGTGGGCATTGCCGGTGAGCCCTGTGTACGTTTTGTAGGGCGATTACAAGCGGGGCAGGACGGGCGTCACTTTGAGGGCCTGGTAATCAGTACCCGGCATTGGTTAGCCAGCCCGAATGCTGAATATGCACTGCAATTCTTATCCGGCTTGTTCGCTGAAAGTCCCATCCCAAGTGTTATCACCGATAAACGCGGCACAGTGTTACACATGAACCAGGCGATGGAACGTTTGTTTCATCTATCGCATCGACAAGCCGAAAGCGCCGCCGGTTTTTATTCATTATTGCGTGATAAGCGGGTGAGTGCCGATCCCGAGCTCAGTGCTGCGATTCGCGCAGTTTATGAGGAAGGGAAAATACATACTCTGGAGATGAGTTATTCGCTTGGTAATATTCATCGCAGCCGTTTTATTTGCGAGAAAAACCTCTATTTTCGCGCGAGTTTTTTGCCTATCCGGGATCGGCAGGGGAATATTGAGCGGGTATTGGTCCAGCTTCAGGATCTATCGCGCGAAAAAAGTGCGCGCGATGCACTACAGGAAAGTGAGGCCAGTTATAAAGCGTTTATCACCAACAGTTCGGAAGCTATTTGGTGCTATGACATGCAACCCCCGGTACACGTGGAGTTAGGGTTGGAGGAGCAAGCCCAAAAAATCGCCCAATGTGCGCGCCTGGTTGAAGCGAATAAAGTATTGCTGGATATGCTCGGCGCCAATTCACTGGATGATATTTTGGGTATGGGATTAATGGAGAGCGGGTCAACCAATTATGTTTTTGATAGCCACTATTTTGTAAATAACAATTATGAAATGGTGGATCACGATATAGTGCGGCAAGATCATCGCGGCAAAAATTATTATTTTCAAATTTGCTGCACCGGCATAGTGGAAAATGGGTATCTGAAACGTGTATGGGGCACGACCAAAGATATTACTGCGCGCAAACGTTATGAAGAAAAACTCCGCTACCAATCCTTTCACGATTCGTTAACCGCATTGCCCAACCGCGAGAAATTGTATCTCGATATGGAGACTTGTTTTGAACAGCGCAGCGCTGACCAAATCAGCGCGCTCTTGTTAATCGACCTGGATCGCTTCAAAGAGATTAATGACACACTCGGGCACAATGTGGGCGATCATTTGTTGCAATTAATCGGTCCGCGGTTGGCCAATGAAATGTCGGAAGTGCCCGGTACAGTGGCGCGGTTAGGGGGTGATGAATTTGCAGTATTTTTGCCGCGTATCCGCAGCACCCATCAAGCGGTAGTGTTTGGCCATCGGTTATTGGATGCGCTGGCACAGGAGTTTGATCTCGATGGCTTTACTACACAAATTTCGGCCAGTATTGGTATTGCCATTTCGCCGCAGCAGGCGCAGGACCATCACGCCTTGATGCGCTATGCGGATATTGCGATGTATTACGCTAAAGGACAAATGTTGGGGTTATCGATTTACAGTCCGGAATATGATCCCCATTCAACCAAACGTCTGGCGATTGTCAGTGAACTGGGGCGTGCCATCCGCGAAAACCAGTTGTGTTTGTATTACCAGCCCAAGGTATTGTTGGATGAGCAGCGCTGTTACGGTTTTGAGGCGCTGATTCGCTGGATCCATCCCGAGTTAGGTTTTGTCCCTCCTGCCGATTTTATTCCTATCGCTGAATTAACCAGCTTGATTCATCAACTCACTGCCTGGGTGTTGGAAAAGGCGATTGAGCAATGCCGCATCTGGCAGGACCAGGGAATGGCATTGAGTATTGCGGTCAATTTGTCGGCGCGAAATTTAATGGATGACAATATTCCCAAGTTGGTGGAGCGATTGCTGCTTAAATATCAGCTGCCTGCATCGCGACTTGAACTGGAAATCACTGAAAGTTCCATCATGACCGATCCTACCCGCGCCTTGCGCAATCTGGATGCCCTGCATGAACTGGGGGTGCATTTGGCGATTGACGATTTTGGTACGGGTTATTCATCGCTTGCCTATCTCAAACGCTTGCCTGTGCAAACGCTCAAAATCGACAATTCGTTTGTGCGCAATATGCTGGAAGATTTACAAGATGAGTTGATCGTAAATTCCACCATTCACCTGGCGCACAATTTGGGGTTAACCGTGGTCGCTGAAGGAGTGGAAAATGAGGCGCTACTCGCGCGTCTGAGCGAGATGGGTTGCGATGAAGCCCAGGGATATTTTATTGGCCGGCCTATGGCCGTGATCAATGCCGATGAATGGATTGTGGAATCGGGATGGATCAAGCAGCCAGCTTAGCACGGTAAATCTCAAGGTCGGAAGTTGCTGTGTCCACCTGCGCGGCCCGTGCCAACCTACAGCGCAACTTATGGTAATCGTAGGTTGGAAAAGCCAAAAGCGCTTTCAGCGTAAAATAGGACGCGGCAAGTTTTCTACTCAGAAACCTTCATTTTGCATTTGCGCTTCCACATATTTCAGACGTTCCTCAATCAACGCGGTGCGATAGCTATTGCCTTGTGCCAGTTTTAATGCGTTGCGCAATTGGATCTGGGCGCGGTCATAAACCCCGTTGAGAATGAAATATTCCGCGCGCGCTTCGTGCACGCCCTGGATGTTTCCGGCCAGGCCATTGACCTCCGCCAACAGATACCACACATAATCATCATTGCTGCGCTTGCGTGAGTAGTGTTCGAGAATGTCAGCGCATTGCTGGTAAATTCCCGCTTTCATCAAACCTTCAGCATGGCGGATAATTAGTGGATAGCTGTCGGGATGTAATTTTAACTGCGCTTCAATAATATCCAGCCCCGCTTTGTAACGCTCGGCAGAAATTTCAATATCGGAACGCATAATCTGGTAGGTGACACGGGTAGGATCTTTTTCCAATAGCGGTGCCAATGCATCGCGTGCAGCATCGAACTGGCTGGCTTCCATCAGTGCCAGTGCCAGGCCGTAACGGCTTGCATCGGGATTATCACTTTCTTTATCCAGTTCACTCTTGAACATCCTGGCCGCGATTTGCGGCGTTTCTTCTGCAGCGACCCGCACGCGGGTGCGCATCAACTGGAACTCCAGATTGTCTTCAACCGGCTTGCGCTCGTATTGCATGGCCCGGTTGCGCGCATCGGCCACACGGCTTTCACTGACCGGGTGGGTGAGCAGGTATTCCGGCGGACGGCGATTCAGGCGGTTAGCGCGTACCATTTGTTCAAACATATCCGCAGCGGCATAAGGATCAAGGCCCGCCTGCACCATCGTCTGCATGCCTATGCGGTCGGCTTCCTGTTCGTTTTGTCGACTGAAGGCGAGCGATGCCTGCTGGGCTGCAGCTTGCGCACCCATGATGGTTGCGACCCCTGCATCGCTATTGCTGTTAGCGGCCAGCACCAAACCGGCGAGCATACCCGCCAGCATAGGCATCATCATGTTTTTTTGCTGTTCCAACCGGCGTGCATAGTGACGTTGGCTCAAGTGGCCCATCTCGTGGCTGAGTACCGCAGCTAACTGATTTTCGGTTTTGGCATACATCAGCAGGCCGGTATGTACACCGATGATATTCCCGGGTACCGCAAAAGCATTAAGCGTGTTATTTTCGACGACGACCAAGTCAACCCGTTTTTCATCTAACTGGCTGTGGGGAATCAATTGGCTAAACAATTGTTCCAAATAGTTAATGATCAAGGGATCGGATGACGTAGGTACCTGGCTACGATAGGCTCTCAGCCAGCGCTGTCCGAGGATGCGCTCCTGTACCGGTGAAATCATGATCGAACTGGTATCCCCCAAATTAGGTAATTCCACTTCGGCATGACTGGCAAATGGATTGGTAACCAGGCTCCCGATTAACATGAATACCAGACCAGCAGGGGCCAGCAGGCGTTGGCTGAAGGTCGAAAAACGGCGATGAAAAGACATTGGCACGGTACAGATTGACTCCTGCTGGACCTCGCCCTTGAGATCCAAGGGCAAAAAAATAAGGCGTAACTCTAGCCTTTTTGACACTTAAAGACTAGGTTAGCAACCTTTTATGACCATAAGCCCTATGGCCAGTTCTCGTTACGCGAGAATAAATTCATATGGGTTGGCTGCAACGGCGGATGCTTAGGTGTCAAGCCTCCATTAGCACGGTAACAACCTTGAGTAAACCTATCGATTGCTTTGCCTATCCCATCGCGCATGAATTGGACGCCCGTGGTTTGCGCTGCCCCTTGCCGCTGCTAAAGGCAAAACAGGCGTTGCGCAACATGATGGCTGGTCAAGTGTTGCGGGTGTTGGCGACGGATGCGGGTTCGGTGCGCGATTTTCAATCGTACGCCCACTTAAGCGGTCAGGAATTGTTGGCCATGGAGGAGTTGGACGGTGTGTATTGTTACCTGCTTAAAAAATCCGGGGTATAAGCCACGCGTGAAATTGATTAGTCAGTTGTTATTGAAAAATACTGATGCCAAGTGAGTTTGTTATGGTGAGATTGTGTTGCAGATTAAATCTGGGTTCGCATGCGCATCGGCTGATAGCAATTGTGTGCCTGTTCGCCAGCCAGTTATTGATCGCACAAGACAATGATGTAGACAGTGTCGGCAGCAATGATACGCAGGGCAGTAGTGTACCGCGCAGTAGCTTACCTGGCAGTGCCAATTCAATCTTTAATGCGACTCTTGATCTCAACACCGCTACCGGTGTTATTAAAAGTGAAAATGATAAGCGCAATTATCGCTATCTGTTACTGGACAACCAACTGCGTGTCCTGTTGATCTCTGATCCCGATACTGAAAAATCGGCTACTGCGCTCGATGTCAACGTTGGTGCAAATCAAAATCCGCCAGAGCGCCCAGGGCTCGCGCATTTCCTTGAGCATATGTTGTTTTTAGGTAGCGAGAAATACCCTCAGGCAGGGGAGTACCAGGAATTTATTGCGCAGCATGGTGGGAGTTTTAATGCTTATACCGCCGCCGAGAGTACCAATTATTATTTTGAGATCGATAACGACCAGTTACA
>JAJQJO010000105.1 GCA_021323495.1 Cellvibrio sp.
TGACGATGCACTGACCCTGTCACCACCAATCCGCCATACGCTGGAACAAGCGCTGGAATTTATTGAAGATGACGAGTTGGTAGAAGTAACGCCACTCAGCATTCGCGTGCGCAAAAAACTGCTCACCGAAAACGAGCGCAAGCGTGGTAAAAAAGCGTAACGATTAATATTCCTTATGCGATAAAAGATCCCCGTAGTGAAAACAACGGGGATTTTTTTTGGATGGCATAGTGTAGGTAATGCAAAGGAACGGTGACCCGCATGGTTGATTTTAATGGCAAATTGCTGATCAGCTTACCGCAGATTTCAGGTGTAGCGCGGGAGTGTCACTTCGTAGCTAACCCGCGCTACAGATGATCGAGAAATTATTATGGATATTTATTTAATTATTTCGCTGCTCACCCTCGGCGCCTTCACCGGATTTTTTGCTGGCCTGTTTGGCATCGGCGGCGGCGGCATTATGGTGCCGGTACTCACATTATTATTTGCGCAACAGCAATTCCCCGTAGAACATATCCTACATATAGCATTGGCTACCTCAATGGCCGCGATTGTACCTACGGCGGCTGCAAGCTTGCGCGCACACCATATACACAAAGCCGTGTTATGGCCGGTAGTTATAAATATTACACCGGGTATTTTAGTGGGTACTTTTGCCGGTACGTTTTTAGCGGGCTATTTATCAGCCAAACCGCTGGCGATTTTTTTCTCCTGTTTTATGGCATTGGTCGCGTTGCAAATGGTACTGAACCGCAAACCCAAACCAGCCCAGCAATTGCCGGGGCTGGTTGGCTTGAGTGCAACTGGCACAGGGATAGGTGCAGTTTCGGCGCTGGTTGCCATCGGGGGCGGAACCCTCACCGTCCCCTTTCTAGTCTGGTGCAATGTTGCCTTGCCGATCGCAATTGGGACATCAGCGGCAGTGGGTTTACCTATCGCTATCGCAGGGGCGGCCGGTTATGCAATAAATGGCTGGGGAATTGCCGATCTGCCCGGCCTTACATTCGGTTATATTTACTGGCCGGGGGTATTGGCGATCACGGCGGTGAGTTTTATTACTGCACCTTTCGGGGCCAGCCTCGCACATCGATTGCCGATTGCCCTGCTGAAAAAATTATTTGCGCTGCTATTAACTGGCCTGTCGGTGCAAATGCTCGTTACTGTATTTGGCCACTAATCGGATCAAACCTGGTGAGCATAAAAACGGCGATTTTCGCTGCCCTTAAACAAAATCTTATTCCGGGTTTGATACTGCAGCTGTTTGCCGCCAGTATTTTTGTCATTTATTTTTTTGTGCCTGCATCCAAACCTGTGTTTAGCTGGTTCGGCTTATTAAAACAGGAATACGGTTTTGCCTACTCTTTTATCGCCACCGCCATTTTCGGCGGCCTGATTCCATTTTTGTATTTATGGCTGAGCAAAAGCCTCGCCCCGAACCGCAGCATCCTGGGATTGCTGGTTTTTTATATCAGTTTTTGGGGACTAAAAGGCATGGAGGTGGATTTGTTCTATCGCCTGCAAGCAGACTGGTTTGGCGTAGACAATGATGTAAAAACCATCGCCACCAAGTTGGTCGTAGATCAATTCTTTTACAGTGCGCTCTGGGCGGCACCTGGCATTACGATTGTATATTTGTGGATGGAATCCAACTGGAGTATTGCTGAATGCAAACAGGCGATGAACAGGAAATTTTTCTGTGTAAAAATTCCTACCGTAATTTTATCTAATTGGTTGGTATGGACCCCGGCGGTATGTGTAGTCTATGCAATGCCAGATGAATTGCAGATACCGTTATTTAATCTGGTCTTGTGTTTTTGGGTATTATTGTTAGCGGTATTGAATAAAAAATAAAATAGCAACAAAGATAAAATTACAAAGCTAATGGCAACCAGGATAGGAGTACCATTAGCCAGTCAAACGCTTATACAGTTAAACCCATTTTAAAATGTATAAGTTGCGCCAACAGAAATCATGTTTAAATCATCAACAGCATCGAGATCGAGTGTTTCATATTCTGCCCGGAGGCCAAATGCACCAAAACTAAATTTGGCTCCAACACCATAAGCTGTAGCGGATTCCGAATCATTAATGTCGAGATTTTCGAAGCCTGTCTCCAAAGAAGTGTCGGAGTAACCAACTTTACCGAACAGGCCAATAGGCCCAAACGTCAATCCGACAATGCCAAATAATTCCGTTGAATCAACTTCAGTTTCAACGCCACCCTCGCCAAATGAACCATAGTCACGGTAATTTGCCTCAACACCTAAATCTAATAAAGGCAGCACACCGAAGTTATATCCAAATAAAATTTTATAACCGTTGTCGTCATCTTCCAATTTAAACGAAGTGTCGTCACCAAAGTCGGCCTCAACCGAAGATTGACCGATACTGCCGCCAATATAAAGCCCGGACTCGGATCCAGCCCAACTGACTAAAGGCAAGCTGCCGAGGATAAATAATAATGGCGCTGTAATTAACTTTTTCATGAACTACTCCTTTTGAGCCAATAAATGCACAAGATGTCATAGGATTACACACATTAAAAAGCCCTGATAAACAATCATAGACAGTTTAATGCGTGGGTTAGCCTAACCGTTCAAGAAGGGTTTGTCGATTGTGGGCCAGGAAATACCATCACACGAACTTCGCAAAAATTCAAATCACTTGACAAGCACCTTGATGATTCTAACGTTTAATGTTGGCGAATTAATTTCACCAAGGCGTGAATATGATCTGCGCGATCATTTAATGCAGGGATATAGTGATAGGTTTCGCCACCCGCCGTTAAAAAGGTATCGCGATTTTCGACGGCTAATTCCTCCAATGTTTCCAAACAATCAGCACTGAAAGCTGGCGATAAAATCGCAACATTTTTTATACCTTCTGCAGGTAAATGTTTCAGCGTTTCATCGGTATAGGGCTTTAACCATTCCGCGTAACCAAAGCGCGACTGGAAACTGGCGATATAATCATCCTTATCCAAAGCTAATTTTTCCGCGACCAGGCGTGTAGTTTTTATGCATAAGCAATAATAAGGATCGCCAAGATCCAGATTGCGTTTGGGAGTCCCATGATAGGAAAAAATGATTTTTTGCGGCTTGCCATTTTTTTCGATGTATTCACGCACTGAATTTGCAAGTGCATCTATATACAAAGGATCATCACAATAATTATTAATAAAATGTAATTCTGGAACCCAACGCCAGAGCGAAAGCTCTTTCGCCACGGCATCAAAACTGGAACCTGTTGTAGGTGCTGCATATTGGGGATAGAGTGGAAGAACAACAATTTTTCGCACCCCTTCTTTTTGCAACTCACGCAGGGCAGTGGCAATTGAAGGGTTACCGTAACGCATACCGAGTTTTACGCTAAAACCATCGCCTAATTGTTCTTGTATTGCCTGTTGTTGTTGTTTACTTATCACCAGCAAAGGAGACCCTTCACTGGTCCATACTGCTTGATAAAGTTTTGCCGATTTTTTCGGCCGTATACGCAAAATAATACCGTGCAAAATAAACAACCAAGCCAAGCGGGGAATTTCGATCACGCGCTGGTCAGACAAAAATTCCCCAAGGTAGCGGCGCAACGCCGATGCAGTGGGCGCATCCGGTGTACCGAGGTTGATAAGTAATACCCCCACCCTGGATGAAGGCTTGTCAGGGGCATGGAATACCGGATCTACATCGTAATTAAGGGCGCTGTATTTATTAAGGCTGGATGGGTTCATACTGGCTCCGCGGATTTTGCACTCGCATCAAAGTGGGCACAACATACCTGCAGATGCGCTGGAAATCCAGTTGCAGATACCGACGACGGTCAGGGATTGAAAAAATCACCGCTGGCAATAAATTCCAGATGTGTACTCACATGTTGGTAGGCATAAACCCAAACGAATAAAGATTCACCAACATCCGTTAACACTGTAATTTTCCGGCGTTGGTATTCCTGTTCGGGCAATGCGGGATAGGTACATTCTTCATATGCATCCAATGCGGCAAGCTGTTCGGTTGATGCAAGCTGGTAAATCTCGCCAATAACCCAATCGGCAGCCTCATCAATAATCAGTGCAGGATAATAGCTAACCCTGAATAGCTTACCCTTTGTTCTCGCCGGAGTGATGAATGTGGCACCCGCTAAAAACTTATTATGAGCCCCCGTAGGACAACCACGGCGCAAGGTACCATAAACAAATAACAATTCACCGGTCATATGTTTAGCTCATAAAAATAAACTCCCGCAAATGCGGGAGTTGTCGGGCAAAAACAATGGAGGGCACAGCAAGCGGCGCCCCCTCAATTTATTGCGGTGAGAGTTGGTAAATTTTACTTTTGGATTCATCCGTAAGTATATACACCAAACCGTCCGGTCCTTGCACTACTTGGCGCAGACGTTGATCCAATTCTTTTCCCAGCATACGCTCTTCTTTGGTAATTTTTTCCCCATCAACCACTAACCGCACCAGGGTTTTATCTCTCAAGCTGGTGAGCAAAATATTGTTCTTCCATTGCGGAAATTTTTCACCGGTATAAAAAATAAAGCCAGCAGTAGCGATGGAAGGAACCCACTTGTAAATTGGTTGCTCCATACCCGCCTTATGCGTACCTTCGCCAATTTTTCCGCCCCCATAATTTTCACCATAGGTGATTACCGGCCAGCCATAATTTTTTGCGGCACGGTCAATATTTAATTCATCGCCGCCTTGCGGACCATGCTCGCCGGTCCACAACTCTCTGGTTACAGGATTAAGTGCAGCGCCTTGCATATTGCGATGGCCGTAGGACCAAATTTCCGGAAGTGCACCTGCTGTTTTTACGAACGGATTATCTTTAGGCACTGTACCGTCAGCATTGATGCGGATCACTTTACCCTGATGGTTGTCCAGCGTTTGAGCCTTTTCTTTTTCACTGTAGCGATCACCCAGCGTAACAAACAGGGTTCCATCCGGTGCCCAGACCAGGCGCGACCCAAAATGGTTGCCACTGTCTATTTTTGGCTGCTGGCTAAACACGCGCGTCAGGTTTTCCAATTTATTGCCATTGAGTGTGGCAAAACTTACCGCAGTGCTATTTAATTTTCCTTCACCTGGTTCGGAATAACTAAAATAGATTTTTTTGCTAGTGGCAAAATCCGGCGCGAGCACTACATCCAATAAACCGCCCTGCCCCTGCGCAAATATTTTTGGCAGGCCGATTAATGGCTCACCCGGTTTTCCATCGGCGCTGACAATACGCATCCGGCCCGCACGCTCGGTGACCAACATACTGCCATCGGGCAAGAAAACCATGCCCCACACATTTTCCAACCCTTCGGCAATTGTTTTTACCTGGATATCGCCGTTGTCCGTTTTTACCGAAAACGATTTTGCAGCGAGACAGCTCGCGCTTGCCAGTGATGCGGTTGCCGCAATACACAGCGCCAGACCAAGTGTGCGAAGTTTCATGTGTGCCTCCTGATAATTTTGGTCAGGGTAGCAAGAGCATGGAGTAAGGGCAATTCAAGCTTTGTTAAGCAGAGAGATCTTTATTCCACCGCAACTGCATCAGGTTCCTGCGCACATTTTTCTTTCATCAGCTGCAAAAAGTGTTTAAGACTTTTGTTATCGTTGGGTTCGAATTTTTCATCAGTTACCGCAATTGACTGGATACGATCCAATCTGAAAGTACGGTAGTCATCGCGCAGATGGCACCAGGCCACCAAGGTCCATACCTTGCCCCAAAAAATCAGGCCAAGCGGCTCAATGGTGCGGGAACTCTGTTGTTCGTCGGCGCGCACGTAATCGATCATCACCCGCCAATGCAAACGGATCGCCTCGCGTAGCGGCTGGCTGTGGGCAGTGTAAAATTTTTGTACTTCTTGCATGTTAGGCACCAATAGCGGCAGGCTTTCGTCGCTGTGGCGCAAATGGTCAGGCAAGACTGCAAGGATTTTCTGGATTGCCTGATTGGCATGGATCGCCATATCCGTATCGCCCCAACTGCTCACCATGCGCGCACCGAGCAAGAGCGCCTCAACCTCCTCGCGGTCAAACATCAATGGTGGCAGCTGGTAGCGATGCGACAAGCGATAACCCACCCCTGCCTCACCTTCAATAGGTACACCAGACAAGCTCAGCGACTGGATATCGCGGTAAATAGTGCGCTCGGATACCCGAAGGTGTTCACTCATCTGCTTGGCGGTAAGCACGGTGCGGCGGTTCCGTAACAGGGTTGTAAGCTGGAAAAGGCGTTCAGCACGATGCATAGGAGGCCCGGGTCTGGTATTGGATAAGGAAGCGAATGCGCTATGCTAATCAGCGCGCCTGACAGTTTATGTCAGGAAGCGTTTAAATGTTAAGCGACAGCCGTTATCAGGGTCTCCATACCCTGCAGATTTGTGGCAAAGGTCGGTTTTCATCACGAAAAGTGATCGCTTACGAGAGCCGCTGTGCTACCTTTATTGGACGCTATACTCCGCGTGTCCCTATGTGGTTGATCCGAACAAGGCCAGTTTATGCAGATTTTTTATCCCGAGATAAAACCCTATCAGCGTCACCAAATTGCCGTAGAGCCGCCCCACGAATTGTATGTCGACGAATCCGGCAATCCCGATGGCATTCCCGTATTGTTTGTCCACGGCGGCCCAGGCGCCGGCTGTGGCAAATACGACCGTCGTTTCTTCGACCCGGAAGTCTACCGCATCGTGCTGTTTGACCAACGTGGCGCCGGCCGCTCGCGTCCCCACGCTGAATTGGAAAACAACACCACGCAAAAGTTGGTAGAAGATATAGAAATCATCCGCAAAACCCTGGGTATTGATCGATGGGTTTTATTTGGTGGTTCCTGGGGCTCAACCCTTAGCCTTGTCTACGCCCAAACTTATCCCGAGCGCGTCCTGGGCTTGATCTTGCGGGGTATTTTCCTCTGCCGCCGTGAAGACTTGCTCTGGTTTTATCAAGATGGCGCCAACCGTTTATTCCCGGACTTTTGGGACGACTTTGCCGCACAGATTCCCGAAGCCGAGCGCGGCGATATGATCGGTGCTTACTACCGCCAATTAATCGGTGACAACCAGATCCAGCAGATGACCGCCGCAAAAATCTGGTCCTGCTGGGAAGGGCGCACCGCCACCCTCAAGCCCTGTCAGGATGTGGTCGATTCCTTTACCGAGCCGCACCGCGCACTCTCGCTCGCGCGCATCGAGGCCCATTATTTTGTGAATGATGCGTTTCTAGAGCACAACCAGATTTTGCAAAATGCCCATAAACTTGCCGGCATCCCCGGTGTGATTGTGCATGGCCGCTATGATGTAATTTGTCCGCTCGATAACGCCTACGCATTGCATAAAGCCTGGCCAGGCTCCGAATTACAAATCATCCGCGAAGCTGGCCACGCCTCGCGCGAACCCGGCATAGTCGACGCACTTATCCGCGCCACTGATGATATGGCCAAAAACCTGCTCCAGACCGGTGATCAACTCGCGTAGACTTTTAAAAAGCAAAAAAAATGTCGCGACTGATCGCGACATTTTTTTAACGCTACAATTAACCTAATTTACTTTTTCGTTAATGACACATTATCAATACATATTTCACTTGCATAAGTATTGCCAGTAAAAATAGCAAAACCGGCGGCGGTGTCTGCCTGATCCATCTTAAATTCAAACGTTTTTGTAGTTTTTTCCTTTAACACTTCCACTGCGGACTCCAGCATATATTGGTCAAAAGCGGGTCCATCAGCGCCGATTTTTAATTCGACTGTAGGATTTACCTTACTGATTGGAAGATAGTTGCCGCGAATATCAAACGCGAGCTTATAAGTAGCACCTGCCTCCAATGCGATATTGTTTTGCCCCAGTGATTCTTTTACCAGATTGCTAGCACCTGGGGTGTAATGACAAAGCTCACCATTTTTGATTTTTGTCGCTGCCTGGGTTGCACCGGCTGCTTCACTTTTGATTTCCCAACCGGCCATGGAAACAAAATTAAAATTACCATTCTTGATTAATGCGGTGGATGAATTTCCCGGAAAACTCGCGAAATCATTGGCAGTATTTAATACGGGCGCGAAGCGAACGTTATCGATACAGACTTTGCTTGCCGCAGTAGTGCCACCAAAGAAAAATTCCAGGCGGGCATTCGCATCTTTCGCATTTGGAGTAAATGCCATCTGATAACGGTTCCAACCCGGCTTCAATGCAATAGCCAGATTTTGCCCATAGATAGCAGTGTTAACGGTAGCTGATCCAAGCTTGGCGCCAACAGTTGCAGTAGTCGCAACTTCAGCATCAAATGTTACTGCGTATCTTTTACCCGCCTCTATTGAGATAGGCTCTTGACTATAAATACCAGCATCCCATGGATTTGTTGTACCAACGTTGCTACCACACAAAGCAGTTCGCGGTCCGTCCAAAGCAGGCAATGGGGTACCCCATCTGTGCCACTTTGCAGTACTGGTCATGTTGCCATTGAAAACACCATCTCTGGCATTGCTATGACGGAGGAAGCTGTAGTGGAAATTATCAGGGGTCGAACTACTATCAAGACCTGCAATAACTATCGTCTTCTCGCGGTGACCTGAACCCCGTTGTGATGTTTGTCCAAATACATCCAAATCCATCAACGCGATATCAATACGATGCGCAGTTGCGGGTAAGCTCATTGCTATTGGTCTTGCTGCTTCCCATTGGCGAGCCACGCCGTCCTGATCGAGGTTCCAGCCGACCGCACGATAAACACGATTATCGGCAGGGTTCCTGTAGGCCATAACAATTTCCGGCCGCGGGTTACGATCCAGATTGCCGAGCGCTACTGCTACTGCAGTACTGCTATAGCTATTGCCTTGATGTTCAGTCCATTTACTGACTGCGCCGCTATCCTGCAGATCCCAGCCTATTTTGTATTTATGGTAAGAGCTGTTTCCTGACAGAATAATTTCCGGTGCTCCATTACCGTTTATATCGTAAAGCTCAACGCCAACGCCATAAGCCAGTGCACCAAAACTTGTCGTAGTTAAATAACCCGATTGACTGAAATCGCCATTTAAATCAATGGTTCCATATTTGATTCTAAGGTCTGGCAGAGTGTCATAGTTAACAAAAATGGCCCGTGTAGCGGCTCCTGTTATGGTAGGTTTAAACAGCGCAACAGATGCTCCACGGCCCTCCCATCCTGTGCCATCCACACGCTTGAATGGGCTCCACACCTTGGGATTACCTTCAGTATCTATATCCCAGCCAATTTGATATTTATATTCATTGGGACCACCCGCATCCTGATAGGTGGCAAAAATAATGTCTTCAATCCCATTATTGTTGATATCACCAACAGACATTCCGCCCCCTTCATTACTATCGGTCGCAGACGGCAAAAATCTTACGCCGGTTGCAGGTAGATTATCGGGTTCATAAAGGGCAAATAAATAGGGCCCTTTTGCAGTGTCTGGCGGAGAAGTTAAAAACATATCCGCAGTAATAACGGCATTGGCAGGGACTGGGTTTTTAAGCTCAACTTTATAAAGATTATTGTTTGCAACTGCTGAGTTCCCAATGGCATTGATAGTGCCGATTGGACCGGTGTAGCTGCCAACATTGGCGTACCCGTTTTTACTGTCGATGGTAATGGTTTGGGTCTGGGTATTAGTCCAAGGTACTGTTTGCGGACATTTCACATGGATCTCATAAGAAGCCGTATACCAGGCGCCCATTTGCCGCAGGGCGGACACAGAAACCTGGGCACGCATGGTCCTTGCCGCAATATCGAGCGTGTAGTTTTCGCTCATTGCCCCACCAGGAGAATTTGCGCTACTGACATACACACTAAGACCAGGTAATTTATTACCACGGCTGGTATCAATCGGGCAGTGTGAATATTGACTGGGTACTGGGTGAGTTTCATTGGTAGATTTGGTCACAGGTCCGCCGCAAAACAAATTACACCCTGTATCAAACCGGGCAATACCCGTCAAAGGTGCGCTATAAGGTTGCGCAGCAAGCGCGGTTTCAGTACCACTCGCAGTGATAGTGGCCTCCACTGTGACGGTAGATCCATAAGTTGCCATTGAACTCATTGCAATTGCCGAGTAAAGGCAACCCAACGAAAATGTATAACCGGTTTTCCTGGTAAAATTAGTCATCCTTTTTTCCTCAAATGAAATTTATTGTTTACACCCGATGGGTAGCGGGGCGGGTGCATTCTTGGGGAAAAAAAATATTGGCTAGACCAATTTTCAACATGAACGAATATGAACGTTTGAATC